>JBAIYN010000606.1:0-6005 GCA_037915775.1 Burkholderiales bacterium
AAGACCGTGATCCACCATTCGCCCGAGAACAGGAATTCGTTGCCGATCCGGATCAGCGTGCCGAGCGACGGCGTGGTCGGCGGCACGCCGACGCCGAGAAACGACAGCGTGGCCTCGGTGATGATCGCGGTGGCGATGTGCACGGTTGCCAGCACGAGCACCGGCCCGAGCACGTTGGGCAGAACGTGCCGGAACATGATCGCCGGCGGCGACACGCCGATCACGCGCGCGGCCTGCACGTACTCCTTGTTCTTCTCGACCAGCGTGGAGCCGCGCACGGTCCGCGCGTACTGGACCCAGCCGGAAAGCGCGATCGCCAGCACCAGCACGCCGAAGGCGACTTCTTCGTGCGCCTCGCGCGGCACCACCGCGCGCAGCACGCCGTCGATCAGCAGGGCGACCAGGATCGCCGGAAACGACAGCATCACGTCGCACACGCGCATGATGAACGCGTCGACGCGGCCGCCGGCGTATCCCGACAGCAGGCCGAGACCCACGCCCAGCACGATCGACAGCAGCACGGAGGCCACGCCGATGACCAGCGAGATCCGCATTCCGAACAGGATCGCGGAGAACACGTCGCGACCCTGGTCGTCGGTGCCGAAGATGTACTTGGGATCGCCGCCGGCGAGCCACGACGGCGGCTTGGACGCGTCAAGCAGATTCAGCGTCGCCAGGTCGAACGGATTCAGCGGCGCGACCCAGTGGGCGAACACCGCGGAGAAGATCAGCGCCGCCGCGACGACGAACGCCGCGATCGCCACCGGCGAATTGCGGAAGCTGTAGGCGACGTCGCTGTCCCACCAGCGGGCGAGCAGCTGCATCGTGATCCGTGATCCGTTGCTCGTGATCCGGCGCCCGTGATCTGCGGCCCGTCGTGCACGGATCACAGATCACGGATCACGGATCACGCTACTTCAGGACCATCCACTTGATGACGAAATCGTTCGACGGCAGCTGCACGAGATGCAGGTTCTTCTTCACGCCCCAGGCCAGCGCCTGCTGGTGCAGGGGGATGTGGCCGATGTCGTCCTGGTGGAGCTTCATCGCCTCGTGGATCATCGCGTTGCGCTTGGTCTGGTCGGTCTCCGACTGGATCTTCGCCGTCAGCTCGTCGAGCTTGGGATTGCTGTAGCTGCCGAGGTTGAACTGGCCCTGGCCACCCGGTCCCGGCGTGGCCATCAGGTTGTACAGCGGGTCGTGCGAGTCGACCGTCGACGGCGTCCAGCCCAGCATATAGAAGGACGTGTTGCGCGACAGGATCTTCGGGAAGTAGGTCGCCTTGGGCTCCGCGACCAGGTTCACCTTGACGCCGATGCGCGCCAGCATCGCAGTGACCGCCTGGCAGATCGCCGCGTCGTTCACGTAGCGGTCGTTCGGGCAGTTCATGCCGACTTCGAAGCCGTTCGGGTAGCCGGCGGCGGCGAGAAGTTTCTTCGCGCCTTCGGGGTCATACGGAAGCCGCTTGTTCAGGTCGGCCGGGAACCCGGCCACGCCCGGGGCTTCCATCAGCCCGGTCGGCGTCGCGGCGCCGCGCATCACGTTGTTCTTGATCGCCTCGATGTCGATCGCCTGGTAGAAGGCCTGGCGCACGCGCTTGTCCTTGAACGGGTTCTTGCCCTTGACGTTCGAGAACAGCAACTCGTCGCGCTTCTGGTCCATGCCGAGGAAAATCGTGCGCAGTTCCGGACCCTGCAGCACTTGCAGTCCCGGCGTGGCGTTGATGCGCGCGACGTCCTGCACCGGCACCGGCTCCATCATGTCGATCTCGCCCGAGATCAGAGCCGCCACCCGCGTGGCCGCGTTGCTGATCGGCCGGAAGTCGACCTCGTCGATGTTGGTCTCGATCTTCTTGTCCCAGTAGTTCGGGTTGCGCACGAACACGGTCAGGTTGTCGGGGTCGCGCGACTTGACGCGGAACGGACCGGTGCCGTTGGCCTTGAAGCTCGCGGTGTTCTCCTGTCCCTTGCGCTTGTCGACCGGGCGCTCGGCGCGGTTGTCCGTGCACCACTTCTTGCTCATGATGTACCAGCGCACGAACATGTTGGGCAGGATCGGGTTCGGCGTCGCGGTCACGAAGTCGACCGTGTGGTCGTCGATCTTGCGCACTTCCTTGATCGAGCCGACGTACGCCTGCATGTCGCCGCCGGGGCCTTTGGCGCGCTCGTACGAGAAGATCACGTCGTCCGCCGTGAACGGCGTGCCGTCGTGGAAGGTCACGCCCTTGCGCAGGTTGAAGCGCCACACCGTGGGCGAGGTCTGCTTCCAGTCGGTCGCCAGCAGCGGGATCAGCTTCAGGTCCTTGCCGTAGCCGACCAGACCCTCGTAGACGTTGCTGAGCATCGTCAGCTGCAGCGTCTCGTTCAGCGAGTGCGGGTCGAGCGACAGCATGTCGCCCTGGTCCGCCAGGCGCAGGGTCTTCGCGTGCACCGACGCGGTTCCTACCAGCAGCACTGCCATCCAGACGGCGGCGGTGCGCAGCACGTTAAAGCGGGTCTTCATGGATATCTCCTCTCTCCCGTCAGCTTGTTGGAAGCGGCATTCTCCGCTCGGCGAGCGCGGCCAGGAAGCCGGCGCCGAGCGGGATCACCGCGTCGTTGAAATCATATCGAGTCGAATGCAGCCAGCGGCCCTCGCCGCCGCCCTGGCCGAGCCGCGCGTAGCAGCCCGGCTTGGCCTGCAGCATGAACGCGAAATCCTCCGCGCCCATCGAAGGCTGCAAATTACGTACGACGCGCTCGCGCCCGACAAGTTCCTCGGCGACGGTCGCGGCGAACTCGTAGTTCGGCCGGTGATTGATCGTGGCCGGGTACATGCGCTGGTAGTCCACCACCGCCTGGCCGCCGAAGCCCCGTGCGACCGATTCTGCGAGCTCGCGCAGCCGGCCTTCGATCTGCTCCTGCACGCTGTGCTGGAACGCGCGCACGGTGCCCGAGATCTTTGCCTCGCGCGGCACGACGCTGAAGGCGTCGAGATTGCCCGAATTCACCGCGCACAGCGATACCACCGCCGCCTCCAGCGGCGCCACGTTGCGCGCGACGATCGACTGCGCGGCGGTGATCAGGTGCGCCGCGATCAGCACCGGGTCGATCGTCAGATGCGGATGCGCGCCGTGGCCGCCGCGGCCCGTGATCGTGATCTCCACCCGGTCGGCCGCCGCCATCATCGGGCCGGGATTCAGCCCGATATGTCCGGCGGGCAGTCCCGGCCAGTTGTGCTGCCCGTACACCTCGTCGGCCGGAAAGCGCGTGAACAGGCCGTCGTCGATCATCGCCTTGGCGCCGGCGTAACCCTCTTCGCCCGGCTGGAAGATCAGGTAAACGGTGCCGTCGAAATTGCGCGTGGCAGCCAGATACTGCGCCGCGCCCAGCAGCATCGTCGTGTGCCCGTCGTGCCCGCAGGCATGCATGAAGTTCGGCTTCGTGGACCGGTGCGCGAAGTCGTTTTCCTCGCGGATCGGCAGCGCATCCATGTCGGCGCGCAAGCCGATCGACTTTCCCGACGCGTCGTTGCGGCCGCGGATCACGCCGACCACGCCGGTGCGTCCGATGCCGGTATGCACCTCGATGCCCCACTGGTGCAGCCGCTCGGCGACCAGCGCCGCGGTGCGGTGTTCCTCGAACCCGATTTCCGGATGCGCGTGCAGGTCGCGCCGGATCGCGGTCAACTCATCGTGGTGCCGCTCCACGAACGCGGCGGGGGATTTCAGTGCGGCGCCGAGATAGGAATTCATCAGTGTGCGAGGGCAGGCCGGTCGATCCGCAGGCGCGGATCGACCGCGAAATAGAGCAGGTCGACGATGAGGTTGATCAGTACGAATATCAGCGCGATCAGGCACAGGTAGGCAGCCATCACCGGAATGTCGACGAACTGCACCGATTGGATGAAGAGCAGCCCCATGCCGGGCCACTGGAACACGGTTTCGGTGACGATCGCGAACGCGATGATCCCGCCGAGCTGCAGCCCGGTGATGGTGATCACCGGCACCAGCGTGTTCTTCAGCGCGTGGCCGAAGTGGACCGCACGGTTGGTCAGCCCGCGCGCACGCGCGAACTTGATGTAATCGGTGCGCAGCACCTCGAGCATCTCGCTGCGCACCAGCCGCATGATCAGGGTCAGCTGGAACAGCGACAGCGTGATCGCCGGCAGGATCAGGTGCTCCCAGCCGGTTCGCGTCAGCAGGCCGGTGGTCCACCAGCCGAGCGCGACGGTGTCGCCGCGCCCGTACGACGGTAGCCAGCCGAGCTGCACCGCGAAGACCAGGATCAGCAGGATGCCGATCAGGAAAGTCGGCAACGACACGCCGATCAGCGAGGTGGCCAGCAGCAGCTGCGACAGCCAGGAGTTGCGTCGCAGCGCGGTGTACACGCCCATCGGGATGCCCACGCAGACGGCGATCAACGCCGCGACGACCGCCAGTTCGAGCGTGGCCGGCAGGCGCTCCTTGATCAGCGTCGCGACCTTGCGCCCCTGGCGCAGGCTGATGCCGAAATCGCCGCGGACTGCGTTGCCGGCGAAGTGGCCGAACTGCACGAAGAAGGGCTGGTCCAAGCCAAGATCGGCGCGCAGGCGCGCGCGTTCCTCGGGAGTGGCGTCCTGGCCGACCATCTGCTGCACCGGGTCGCCTACGTACTGAAACAGCAGAAACGCCACGAAGGCCACCGCCAGCATGACGAGGATGGCCTGCAGCAATCGGCGCATGATGAAGGCGAGCATGGCGTTTTCAGCAAAAACCCGGTCGACGTCAATGTCGTCCGGCCGGGTCGTTACCGGCGCGAAATATACGCTCGAACCCGCTTGCACCGGGTCGGCGAAGCGCGGTGGCGCGCCGCCTTCGAAAGGGCTCGATCGGCGCGCCCGGAATTGAAAGAATCACGATCCTGGACCGACCAAGACGGGTCACTTTCATCAGACCCACGAGGAGCGAAATGATGACGCGACGTATCTTTCTTTCGGGACTGGCCGGATTGGTGGCGGGCAGCGAGGCGGAGCCGGCCTCGAAACCCAGCGCGACGCGCGCCGATCGCGTCGAGTTGCCGGATGCGGAATGGAGGAAGCGGCTGACGGCGGAGCAGTACGACGTGCTGCGCCGCGAAGGAACGGAACGCGCGTTCACCAGCCCACTCTATACGGAGAAGCGCAACGGGACGTACCACTGCGCAGCCTGCGACCTGCCGCTGTTCAGTTCGGAGATGAAATACGAGAGCGGCACCGGCTGGCCGAGCTTCTATACGACGCTGCCGGGCGCGTTCGAAACCAGCACCGATTTCAGGCTGCTGTATCCGCGCACCGAATATCACTGCGCGCGCTGCGGCGGCCACCATGGGCACGTGTTCAACGACGGTCCGCCGCCGACGGGCAAGCGCTGGTGCAACAACGGCGTGGCGCTGAAATTCGTGCCGGCGTGAGCCAGCGATGCTGCGACGCCTGTTCCTGCTGCTCGCGCTCGGCGCGTCCAGCCTCTCCTTTGCACAGACGCCGACAACGGCGAAGGCGATCTTCGCCGGCGGCTGCTTCTGGTGCGTGCAGTCGGACTTCGACAAGGTCGACGGCGTGATTTCGACGACCGCCGGCTACACCGGCGGGTCGGTGCCGAATCCGACCTACGAGCAGGTGTCGTCCAAGCGCACCGGGCACGCAGAGGCGGTCGAAATCGTGTTCGACCCGCGCAAGGTCAGCTACGAGAAGCTGGTCGAGCACTTCTGGCACACGATCGACCCGACCACGAAGGACCAGCAGTTCTGCGATCACGGCACGCCGTACCGCACCGCGATCTTCGCGCTCGACGCCGAGCAGTTGCGCATCGCGCAGGCATCCAGGGAAAGGCTCGAAAAGACCAAGCCGTTCAAGGATCCGATCGTGACGGAGATCGTGATGGCCCGGCCGTTCTATCCGGCCGAGGACTATCACCAGGAGTACTACAAGAAGAACCCGATCCGTTACAGCTTCTACCGCGCCAGTTGCGGACGCGACCAGCGGCTGCAGCAGTTGTGGGGCGACCTGGC
>JBAIYN010000715.1:0-8379 GCA_037915775.1 Burkholderiales bacterium
GATGATGGCCGGCGGAAAGCCGCTGCCCCAGATCGCGATCAGGTCGGGCTTGGCCGCGGCGACGCGCTCGAGGTCGACGCTGTGCGCGCGCGCCACGCGCGGAATCTGCCTGGCTGCTGGCGGGTAGTCGGCGTAGTCGGTGGTGGCGACGATGCGATCGCCGGCGCCGATCGCGAACAGCTGTTCGGTGATGTGCGGGGCGAGGCTGACGATCCGCCGCGCCGGCTGTGCGAGCTCGACGCGCTTTCCGCTGTCGTCCGTCGCTGCGACCGATTGTGCGGCAGCGTTGCCGGTCGCACACAGCAGCGCGAAGGCAAGGGCCGCCGCGAGCCGCATCAGGGGCTTTTTGCCGTCTCCGCCGGCGGTTCGGTGACGAACCCGATCTTCATCAAGCCGGCCTCCTGCACGAGCGACATCACCAGCGCCACGCGCTCGAAGCGGGCCGCCTTGTCTGCGCGCAGCTGCACTTCCGGTACCGGCCGGCGTGCCGCGATCTCGCCGAGCTTGAGTCGCAGCGCGTCCGCCTCGATCGGCTGCGCATCGAGAAAGATCACGCCGTTGGCGTCGATGCTCAGCCGCACCGGCTCCGTGCTCGGACTCGTCGGCGCGGCCTTCACGTCGGGCAGGTCCAGCTTCAGCGCATAGGTCAGCAGCGGCGCGGTGATGATGAAGATCACCAGCAGCACCAGCATCACGTCCACCAGCGGCGTGACGTTGATCTCCGCCATCGGCTGCGATGGCGACCGCGCGCGCTCGAAACCGCCGAAGGACATCACTCGCTCCGGAATCTGCCGCCGACGGTCAGGAACGCATGCAGGTCGTGCGCAAACCCGTCGAGTTGCGCCAGCAGCATACGGTTCACGCGCGTGAACGCGTTGTAGCCGAGCAGCGCCGGCACCGCCACCGCCAGCCCGAAGGCCGTCATCACCAGCGCCTCGCCGACCGGGCCTGCGACCTGGTCGATCGCGACGCTGCCGCTGCTCGCGATGTTCAGCAGCGCGTGATAGATGCCCCACACGGTGCCGAACAGTCCCACGAAGGGAGCCGTGCTGCCGACCGACGCCAGGAACGTCAACCCGGCCTCGAGGCGCGCCGCGGCCTCGTTGATGCGCTGGCGCAGCGCACGGGTGATCAGTTCGGAGCGGTCGATCTGCGCTGCCAGCGACTGTCCGCCGGACGGCGGGACCGCGGCGCTCGCGGCCGCGGCGGCCAGCGGGACGAAGATCGCTTCGGTGTCGACCCGCTTCAGCAGCGCGATCGCCTCGTCCATCGAGCGCGCGGCCCAGAACTGTTCGAGTGCGCCCTCCGCGCGCCGGACGCGCCACCACGCCCACGCCTTCCACAGGATCGCGCTCCAGCTTGCCACCGACATGAACAGCAGCACGTACGCGGTCAGGCGGATGATGGCATCGGCCTGCGACCAGAAGTGCAACAGACCGAGGCCCATGTTCATCCCCTCATCCGAGGCCGAGCACGTCGTGCATGTCGAACAGCCCGTGCGGCTGCTGCATCAGGAAGCGCGCCGCGCGCAGGCTTCCGTGCGCGTAGGTCATGCGGCTGGAAGAGCGGTGCGTGATCTCGATGCGTTCACCGATGCCGGCGAACATCACCGTGTGGTCGCCCACGATGTCGCCGCCGCGCACGGCAGCGAACCCGATCGTGCCGCTCCTGCGCTCGCCGGTATGGCCTTCGCGCGCGTACACCGCGACATCTTCGAGCCGGCGCCCCTGCGCCTGCGCGATCACTTCGCCCATCTTCAACGCGGTGCCGGACGGCGCATCGACCTTGTGCCGGTGATGCGCCTCGATGATCTCGACGTCGTAGCCCGACGACAGGATCTTCGCCGCGACTTCGAGCAGCTTGAACGTGGCATTGACGCCCACGCTCATGTTGGGCGCGTAAACGATCGCGATCTTCGCCGCCGCCGCGCGGATCGCCGCGCGGCCGGCTTCGTCGAGCCCGGTCGTGCCGATCACCATCCGGACGCCGACATCGGCGCAGGCGCGCAGATGCTGCAGCGTGCCCTCCGGGCGCGTGAAGTCGATCAGCACGTCGGCGCCGCGCAGCGCAGCGAGATCGTCGGTGACCCGGGCTCCGGTCGCACGGCCGAGGAATTCGCCGCAGTCGCGCCCGAGGTCGGGGCTGCCGGGGCGATCGAGCGCGGCAGCAATCGACAGGTCATCGGTGCCGAGCGCAGCCTCGATCAGCATGCGGCCCATGCGGCCGCTGGCGCCGGCGATGGCAAGCCTGATCGTCATTTCTGCGGCAGATTGACCTGCGGCGGAGGTTCCTTCGGCGGCGCCTTCGGCACTTCCTTCGGGTTGCGGCCCAGGATCAGGTTGTCCGCCATGGTTTCCGGCGGCATCTCGTCCGCGGTGAACGACGCGAGCCGGTTGTCCTTGAACAGCACCGTCACGCGCCGCTCCTGGACCTCGATCCCCTTGCCGCGCTTCAGGTAATAGACGTAGTCCCAGCGATCCTGGTGGAACAGGCTCGTCAGCAACGGGGTGCCCAGCAGAAAGCGCACCTGATCGCGCGTCATGCCGGGGCGCAACTGCTCGACCATCTCGCGGGTCACTACGTTGCCCTGCTGCACGTCGGGTCGGTACGGCTGGATGAAGGTCGGAGTCCAGCTTCGCATCGACTCGCAACCTGCCAGCAGCGGCAGCACGAGGCCCAGAAGTGTGATGGCTGCGGTTCTGAGGGCTGGATTCACTGGGTTGCCTGCAAAGTCGGGCGCTATGATACCCACGCATTCCAACGCCGAGAGTCAATGATGCCGAACCGAGGCAGCGGAAGTTCCGCCGAACTGAAAAGCATGGGCCTGAAGGCCACGTTGCCGCGGATGAAGATCCTGGAGATCTTTCATCGCAGCTCGGCCACGCAGGGAGTCCGCCACCTGAGCGCGGAGGACGTGTACAAGGCGCTGCTGGCCGAGAACCTCGACGTCGGCCTGGCGACCGTGTACCGGGTGCTGACCCAGTTCGAGCATGCGGGGTTGCTGGTGCGCAGCCATTTCGAGGCGGGGCGCGCGGTATTCGAGCTCGACGAGGGCAAGCACCACGATCACCTGGTGTGCCTGACCTGCGGCCGGGTCGAGGAGTTCGTCGACACGGAGATCGAAAAGCGCCAGCAGCAGATCGCGCAGTCCAAGGGCTTCAAGCTGCAGGAACATTCGCTCGCCCTTTACGGCGAGTGCACCAGGCCGAACTGCCCGCACCGCCCGCCGGGTTAGCTAGCTCCGGGTCAGGCCGCGAGCATTTCGCGCGCGTGCTTGCGGGTGGTCTCGGTGATCTCCAGTCCGCCGAGCATGCGCGCAAGTTCCTCCACGCGCGCGCGCCGATCCAGCGCGGCGATGCGCGACACCGGGCGGCCGTCTTCCGCGTCGACTTTGCTTACTACGCAGTGCTGATCGCCGCGTGCCGCCACCTGCGGCAGATGCGTGACGCACAGCACCTGGCGTTCGCGGCCGAGTTGTTGCAGCAGCCGGCCGACCGTTTCGGCGACGGCGCCGCCGATGCCGGCGTCGACCTCGTCGAAGATCAGCGTCGACACCGGCGTTGCGGTGGCAGCGATCACCGAGACCGCGAGGCTGATGCGCGCGAGTTCGCCGCCCGACGCGACCTTCGCCAGCGGCTTCGGCGTGACGCCGGCGTGGCCCGCCACCAGGAACTCCGCGCGTTCGAGCCCGTGCGCAGACGGCTCGGCGCGCGTCAGTGAGATTTCGAACCGGCCGCCCGGCATCGCGAGATCCTGCATCGCGCGCGTGACCTCGCGCGCCATCTGGGCGGCTGCCCTTTCGCGCTGCGCCGACAGCGCCCGCGCGCGCTTCAGGTACGCCTGCTCGGCGTCCGCTTCGCGCCGCTTCAACCCTTCGAGGTCCGCGGCGGCTGCCAGCGCGCCCAGCCGTTCCTGCGCATCGGACAGCACACGCGCCAGTTCGTCCGGTGCGCACTTGAATTTCCGCGCGGCCGCGTGCAGCGCGCCGACGCGCGCCTCGACCTCGGCCAGCCGCGCGTCGTCGATTTCGGTCTTCGACAGGTAGTGGTTCAGCTCGCGCGCGGCGTCGTCGATCTGGATCCGGGCGCTCTCCAGCCCGGCGGCGATCGGCTGCAGCCGCGCGTCGAATCCGGCGAGCTGGCTCAGGCGGCCGAGCACCGCATCGATGCGTTCCAGCGCCGCGCCGTCGCCCTCGCTCAACGCGTCGACCGCCGCACGCGCGCCTTCGAGCAGGCTGGCGGCATGCGAGAGGCGTCTGTGGTCGGCCTGGACCGCGTCCCACTCGCCGGCCTGCGGCGCGAGCGTCGAGAGCTCCTCGACGACCCAGCGCAGCCGTTCCTGCTCCAACGCGGCGGCGCCGGCCATCTGCTCGGCGCGCTCGCGCTGATCGCGCTCGCGCCGCCAGGCCGAGTACAGCGCCGCGACCTCGCGCGCTGCCGCGCCCAGTCCGCCGTGCGCGTCGAGCAGTGCGAGCTGCGCGGCCGGCCGCAGCAGCGACTGATGCGCATGCTGGCCATGCACGTCGACCAGCAGTTCGCCCAGTTCGCGCAGTTGCCCGAGCGTGACCGCGGTGCCGTTGATGAAGCCCTTGCTGCGGCCGCCGGCATCGACGGTGCGCCGGACCAGCACGGTGCCGTCCTCGGCCGCCAGTTCGTTGTCCGTGAGCCAGGCCGAGACCGCGTCGCTGGCGCGGAACTCGGCGCCGATGTCGGCGCGGGCGGCTCCCTCGCGCACCACGTCCGCGTCGGCGCGCTCGCCAAGCGCCAGCAGCAGCGCGTCGATCAGGATCGATTTCCCCGCGCCTGTCTCTCCGGTCAGCACGGTGAAGCCGGGGGCGAACTCCAGGTCGACGGCGTCGACGATCACGAAGTTGCGCACCGACAGGCCGAGAAGCATCAGCTGCGGCCGTGCGCGTCGGCCGGCATGATGTTCCAGTGCAGCTTCTGGCGCAGCGTGGCGAAGTAGTTGTAGCCGATCGGATGCAGCAGCGTGACCCGGTCGTTGCTCCGCCGCACGCGCACGATGTCGCCGGGCGCGAGCGAGGTGAATGCCTGCATGTCGAAATGCGCGCCGGCGTCGCGCACGTCGGTCGTTTCGATTTCGACCACCACCGAGTCGGGCAGCGCGATCGGGCGATTCGATAGCGTCTGCGGCGCGACCGGAACCAGCACCAGCCCGGCAAGCGACGGATGCAGGATCGGACCGCTGGCGGACAGCGCATAGGCGGTCGAACCGGTCGGGGTGGCGAGGATCACGCCGTCGGCACGCTGGTTGTACATCGTCACCCCGTCGACGCGCACGGTGAATTCGACCATGCCGCCGGTCACGCCGCGGGAGACCACCACGTCGTTCAGCGCGGAGGCGCGAAACACGACGCCGCCCGCCCGCTGCACCTCCGCTTCCAGCATCGCGCGCTGGTCGGTTTCGAACTTGCCTGCCAGCATCTCGGCCAGCACGCCGGGCATCTGGCCGACCGCGATGTCGGTGATGAAGCCCAGGCGGCCATGATTGATGCCGATCAGCGGGATGCGGAACGGCGCCAGTTCACGCGCGATGCCGAGCATGGTGCCATCGCCGCCGAGCACCACGGCCACGTCGGCCGTCTTGCCGATCGCCTGCAGCGCGAAGCCGGGGAACGCGTCGAGCCCGACCGCGTCGCGCGTGGCCGCGTCGAACATCACCGACATGCCGGCGTCCTCGACGATGCCGGCAATTTCGAGCAGCGCCGCCTGCAATGACGGGCGGCTGCCATCCACCCGCGGCTTGCCGAAGATCGCGACGTGCTTGAAAGCGTGCGCCATGGGAACAATGTAGCAAGAAGCCCGCAGGATGCGCACCGCGCACCGGGGTTCTCGTAATATCCCTTCCATGCTGGACGATCGTGCCCGCCTGCTGCTGAAAGCGCTGATCGAGCGTTACATCGCCGAGGGTCAGCCGGTCGGCTCGCGCTCGCTGTCCAAGATCTCCGGGTTGGAACTGTCGCCGGCGACGATCCGCAACGTGATGGCGGATCTGGAGGAGATGGGTTTCGTCGCCAGCCCGCATACCTCGGCCGGGCGGGTACCGACGCCGCGCGGCTACCGTCTGTTCGTCGACACGCTGCTGACGGTGCAGCCGCTCGAGCACGAGGCGACCCAGGCGATCGAAGGCCGGCTGCGCGTGGCCGAGCCGCAGCGCGCGATCCAGACCGCCGCGCAGCTGCTGTCGAACCTGTCGCACTTCGCCGGCGTGGTGATGACGCCGCGGCGTTCGTCGAGCTTCCGCCACGTCGAGTTCGTCCGCCTGGGCGAACGGCGCGTGCTTCTGATCATCGTCACGCCGGAAGGCGACGTGCAGAACCGCATCCTGCTCACCGGCCAGACCTACACGCAGGCGCAGCTGCTGCAGGCCGCCAACGTGCTGAACGAGCACTTCGCCGGCCTCAGTTTCGACGAGGTGCGCATGCGCCTGCACGGCGACCTCGCGCAGCTGAAGGAAGACATCGGGCAGCTGATGGAGGCCGCGGTGCAGGCGGGCAGCCAGGCGGTCGAGGACTCGGAGCCGGTCGTGGTTTCCGGCGAGCGCAACCTGCTCGGCGTGGCCGACCTGGCGGCGAACCTCGATCAGCTGCGCCGGCTGTTCGAGCTGTTCGAGCACAAGACGCGACTGATGCAGCTGCTGGACGTGTCGGCGCGCGCGCATGGCGTGCAGATCTACATCGGCGGCGATTCGTCGCTGGTCCCGCTGGACGAGATGAGCCTGGTCGTGGCGCCGTACGAGGTCGACGGCAAGGTCGTGGGCACGCTCGGCGTGATCGGGCCGACGCGAATGGCGTACGAGCGCGTGATCCCGATCGTCGACATCACGGCGCGCCTGCTGTCGAGTGCGCTGTCACGCGAGTAGCGCCCGGCAACGATGCGTTTCCTGCCCGAGGCGCCGTACACGCACGACACGGTTGGCCGCACTGCGGTGCTGCTGGTCAACCTGGGCACGCCCGATGCGCCGGAAGCGGCGGCGGTCCGGCGCTACCTGAAGGAGTTCCTGTCCGACCCGCGCGTGGTCGAGATTCCGCGCGCGCTCTGGCTGCCGATCCTGTACGGCATCATCCTCAACGTGCGACCGCGGAAGTCGGCGGCCAAGTACGCATCGATCTGGACGCCCGCCGGCTCGCCGCTGCGCGTGCACTCGGGCGAGCAGGCGCTGCTGCTGCGCGGCTATCTCGGCAATCGCGGCGTCGATGTGGATGTCGCGCTGGCGATGCGCTACGGGCGGCCTTCGATCGCGCAGGTGCTCGGCGAACTGCGCGCGAAGCACGTCGAGCGGCTGCTGGTGCTGCCGCTGTATCCGCAGTATTCGGCTTCGACGACGGCGACCGTGTTCGATGCGGTGCATGCGGTGCTCGCGCGCACGCGCAACGTGCCCGAGGTCCGCTGGGTCCGGCATTTCCACGATCAGCCGCGCTACATCGACGCGCTGAAGGCGAGCGTGCTGGCGTACTGGAAGAAGCACGGCCGCATGCAGGACGCGGGCGGCAAGCTGGTAATGAGTTTTCACGGCGTGCCGCGACGCAGCCTCGATCTCGGCGACCCGTACCACTGCGAGTGCCAGAAGACAGCGCGCCTGCTCGCCGAGGCGCTGCAGCTCACGAAGGACGAATTCGTCGTCACCTTTCAGTCGCGCTTCGGCCGCGCCCAGTGGCTGCAGCCGTACACCGCGCCCACGCTGCGCGAGCTCGGACGCAACGCGACGCCGCGGGTCGACGTGATCTGCCCGGGCTTCGTGTCCGATTGCCTGGAAACGCTGGAAGAAATCGCGATCGAAGGCAAGCAGGAATACCTGTCTGCCGGCGGCCGGGAATTCCACTACATCCCCTGCCTGAACGATGCGCCGCCGTTCATCGAGGCGCTGGCCGATGTGGTCGAATCGCACGTACAGGGTTGGCCGGTGGCGCGCTCGCTGCGCCCGCAACGGGAGCAGGACGCGAACGCGAGCGCGGTGCGCGCGCGTCTGGCCGGGGCGGGTCGATGATCGAGATCGCCCGCGCGGCGCCGATCGACCGCGCTTTTCCCGCTGCTGCTAGACCCTGAGCGCCGGGTGCGATGTCGCGCGCGCGCGATCCGGTTCGCAGCCGGGCATCGCATGCCGTGCGGGATGCTGGTCGGTGTCGATCTGCAGCAGCGCCGGCATCAGCTTGAACCCGGCCGATCTTGTCGCGCGTGCGCTTGCCGACGCTTCCGGAATCACCGCGCCGGAGTTGACGACCAGGATCGCGACGATCGCGACGATCGCCAGCAATACGGCCGGAAACTGCGACTGGCCCTGCGGGCCGGGATCGAATTCAAAGCGGTCGTCGTTGCGCATTGCATGCCTCGTTTCGATGACCGAATTGTCGGCAGCGCG
>JBAIYN010000033.1:0-3222 GCA_037915775.1 Burkholderiales bacterium
TGCCGCGCGCGCTCTCGAAATGCAACGTAAGCCTGTGCTTGCCGGGCGCGATCGGGTCGGTCTTTCGCGGGTTGCGCGTGCTCTGACCATCCACCTTGCTGACAGAAAGGCGGGCTTCGTTACGCAGCTCGGATGCATTTCTGGATTCGACGACTGCGTAGGGTTGGTCGTACATGCCCGCAAAGGCCGCGGGGACGGCCAGCGTCACCAGCATGGCGGCGAAGAGGTGTTTGTTCATGATGTGCTCTCGACTGTCGTCTGTCATTGACAAGAGATCTCGACTTCCTGCCCAACGCAAGACGAAGCTGCGAGGGTAGCGCGCGACGACCTTTGGACACGAGCAGCGCGGTCGCGTAAGCGTAGACGTGCCGCGAAACTCCTCGCGCCGCGCCGTCATTGTGAACAGTACAGCGAAAAGAACCCGCCATGTGCTGCGTTCTATGCGGCCGACCATGCCGAGCTGCCCGCGATTTCGTGGACCGACTTCCGTCGCGCACTTCTTGGCGAAGCTCGTCTTCGCGGCACCGGCCAGTCTCGTTTCTGCCGCCTAAGATTCGCAGCTCTTCTTGGCCGCGCCCGCCAATTTCTTCTCGGTCGCCTGCAATTCACAGACGGGATTGGCAGCAAGCGCGATGCTGCTGGCGAATATCACAGTGTCGACAGCCATCAGAAGTCTTGTCACGGCCGTCCTTCGATTGGCAGGGCAAATAACGCCTGACGTCAGACAGCGATTCGGGGGCAAATTCCACACAGGGCCGCGCGGCGGAGCCAATCCCGCTCGTGAGCCTGCTGATCTCGCTGCGCCGCGCGGGATCTCCCGCAGCGGCGTGCACGCGCCGTCGGCCGACTCGGAGGCCGAGGCCGCAGGCGCTCCGACGCAATTGTCCACATGTCGAAACCGGGCAACTGACTCGGTCCTTCGTTACCCGCGTGTTAGTTCTTGCCTTGACGGATGCAGACACGCGACCTCGAACTTGACCGGTGGCAACTTGGCCGGACAGAGCAGCGCGACCATTCGCCTTGTTGGCTGGCTAGGCTGAACGCTGTTCGTCGCGGCGAATGGCGCAGGCTCGATCGCAAAGGGATGGCGATCGTGACGAATCCTCGTCTCGACAAGTGGCAGATCGCGCAATGGCTCGGCGCAAACGCGCCGCGGCGGTTTCACGTGATGGTCAAGCCGGCGGGTGCGGCCTGCAACCTCAGTTGCGCCTATTGCTTCTATCTGAGCAAGCAGTCGCGCCAAGACGGGATCGGCGCTGGCAATATGAGCGACGAATGCCTCGAGCGCCTGGTCCAGCAGTACATCGAAGGAGTCACCGCAGACGAAGTCGTCTTTTCCTGGCAGGGCGGCGAACCGACATTGCGTGGACTCGATTTCTTTCGCAAGGTCGTCGCGTTCCAGAACAAGCATGCCAAGCCCGGTCAACGCATCGAGAACGATCTGCAGACCAATGGGGTGCTGCTTAATGAGGATTGGGCAGATTTTCTGAAGGAGCACCGCTTTCTGGTCGGGGTCAGCATCGACGGTCCGAAAGAGGTGCATGACCAGTTTCGTGTCACCAAGCGCGGCGCGCCCACCTTCGACACGGTATTTGCAGCCGCAAGGCTTCTGAGCCGCTTCGGCGTGCCGTTCAACACGCTCACCTGCGTGCATCGCTACAACGCCACCCGCGCCCGCGAGGTCTATCGCTTCCTGCTGCGCGACGTGGGCTCGACGTACATGCAGTTCATCCCGATCGTGGAGCCGCGCGGCTTCGAGGTGACTGCGCCCGGCATGCAGGACGTCTCGCAGTTGCCCGTTGTCGGAACACCCCGAGCGCGGCCGGCACATGCCCACTCCGTCGTCACGCCGTGGTCCGTCGACCCGAACGACTACGGGAGATTCCTCTGCGACGTCTGGGATGAATGGCGGCGGCGCGGCTTCGGCAGGGTGCTGGTCAATTTCGCGGAGACGCTGGTGGCCCAGCATCTCGGGTTGCCTTCGCAACTGTGCATTCACAGCAGGTACTGCGGCAATGGGGTCGCAGTCGAACACGACGGCGGTGTCTACGCCTGCGATCACTATGTGTATCCCGAATATCGGCTCGGCAATCTGCATTCGCAGCGCAGCCTGGTGGACATGGTGTTCTCGCCGGAGCAGATCCGCTTCGGGTACGCGAAATCGGAGACGCTGCCGCGGTACTGCCGAGAGTGCGAGTTCCTGACCGACTGCTGGGGCGAGTGCCCGAAGAATCGTCTGTTGCGGACACCCGACGGCGAGCCGGGGCTGAACTACCTCTGTGCGGGGCTGAGGAGATTCTTTGCGCACGCGGTGCCCGAGGCGAATCAGATCGCAGCCCAGTTGCGGGCGGAGGCGCGAGCCTCGTTGTCCCCGGCGTGAGGACCCCAGGCGAAGGAGGTCACTTTGCACCCCGACCCGAGGATCGCCAAACGGTTCATTGCGCTTCTGGCCGCCTTTGTGGTCGCGATTCTCGCCCTGCCGTGTGCCGCGGAGCCGCTCGCATCCTGGAACGACGGCCCGGCGAAGCAGGCGATTGTCAGGTTCGTGTCCGGCGTGACCAAGCAAGGCGCTCCGACTTTTGTCGCGCCAAGCGAGCGCATCGCCGTGTTCGATAACGACGGCACGCTGTGGCCGGAGCAGCCGCTCCCGTTCCAGCTGATCTTCGCGCTCGACCGCGTCAAGGCAATAGCGCCCGAGCACCCGGATTGGAAGAACCGGGAGCCATTCAAGTCGATCCTCGCCGGAGACACGCGGGCGGCGCTCGCGGGCGGCGAGAAGGCAATCGCGGAACTGCTGGCGGTCACGCACTCCGGCATGACGACCGACGAGTTCGAGGCGCAGGTCGCCGAATGGCTCGCGACTGCCAGACACCCGCGCTTCAGCCGGGCGTACACCGACCTTGTCTATCAGCCCATGCTCGAACTGCTTGCCTACCTGCGCGACAACGGCTTCAAGACCTACATCGTGTCGGGCGGCGGCATCGAGTTCATGCGGGTTTGGACCGAGCGGGTCTACGGCATTCCGCCGGAACAGGTGATTGGCAGCCAGGGCAAGCTCGAGTTCCAGATGCGCGACGGCAAGCCCGTGCTCGTGAAGCTGCCGCAGATCGATCTGGTCGACGACAAGGCAGGCAAGCCGGTCGGCATCCAAAAGCACATCGGACGCCGTCCGATTGCCGCGTTCGGTAACTCGGACGGCGACCTGCAGATGCTGCAGTGGAC
>JBAIYN010000552.1:0-11814 GCA_037915775.1 Burkholderiales bacterium
ATACGGCTGCGCCGGCACGGCAAGCGGCGAGACGGAATCGAGGACCTCGATCAGATCGTCGAAGTCCGCGATCGCCACGATCGGCACGCCGAACGCCTGCTCGAACGCCTGAACCGCCGACAGGGATGACAGCGCATCATCGGGCCCGGTGCGCTCGCGCCGATCCAGCGCGATCAGCACGCCGGCCGGCTGGGCGCCGAGGGAGCGGATCAGCTGCACGGACTCGCGCTTCGCGAGGCCTTCGGTGATCACGTCGTCGACGATCATCACGCGGCCCGCGAGTGGCGTTCCGACGATCACGCCGCCCTCGCCGTGGTCCTTCGCTTCCTTGCGGTTGAACGCGAATCCCACGTCGTGCCCGAGTTCGGCCAGCGCGATCGCGGTGCTCGACGCCAGCGTGATGCCCTTGTAAGCCGGCCCGAACAGCATGTCGAATCTCACCCGACCTGCCTGTTGCGCCGCGAGCAGCGTCTGCGCATAGAAGCGCGCCAGCCGTCCGAGCGTGGAGCCGCGGCAGTACAGCCCGGCATTGAAGAAGTATGGCGACTTGCGGCCCGCCTTCGTGGTGAATTCACCAAAGCGCAGCACGCCCGACTGAAGGGCAAATTCGATGAACTGTCGACGCAGCGGGTCCATGATTCGCACGGAACGCCAAGTCTGCGTCCGCTTCGCCCGCGATTGTGCCAAAACCCGCTATCGTGCCGGCAGCGCCGATCAGGCTAATCCATTGAACCTATCTGCCCGTGTTCCGCATCGTCACCCTGAACGTCAACGGCATCCGCTCCGCCGCCGGCAAGGGCCTGTTCCGCTGGGTCAGGCGGATCGACCCGGACGTGCTGTGCCTGCAGGAGGTCAAGGTGCACGAGGAGGACATCCCCGAAAAGTTGCGCTACCACGACAGCCTGACCAGCTTCTTCTACTGCGCGCAGAAGAAGGGCTACGCCGGCACGGCGCTGTACGCGAAGAAGAAACCGCGCCGCGTGCAACTGGGTTTCGGCGTGGCGGAATTCGACGGCGAGGGCCGCTACATCGAGGCGGATTTCGGCCACGTGACCGTGATCTCGGTCTATCTGCCGTCAGGCTCGGCCGGACCCCACCGCCAGGCGTCGAAGGATCGCTTCCTGGACGCGTTCTATCCGCACCTGCAGAAGCTGCGCGCGAGCGGCCGCGAGATCATCTTCTGCGGCGACATGAACATCGCGCACAAGGAAATCGACCTGAAAAACTGGCGCTCCAACCAGAAGAATTCGGGCTTCCTGCCGCATGAACGCGCGTGGCTGACGCGCGTGCTCGACGAACAGGGCTGGATCGACGTGTTCCGCCGCCTCGAACCGCGGCCGGAGCAGTACACCTGGTGGAGCAACCGCGGGCAGGCGTGGGCAAAGAATGTCGGCTGGCGCCTCGACTATCAGATCGCCACGCCCGGCATTGCGGCCAAAGCGCGCTTGGTCGAGATCTACAAGAAGCAGCGCTTCAGCGACCACGCGCCGCTGATCATCGATTACACGGGAAGGCTCTGATCAGCGCGCCGGCCGCCGCGCCGCCTCGTACAACGGCAGCACGCGCGGCAGATTCGCCTCGATGCGCCGGACGCGCTCCGCATGCCCCGGGTGGGTCGACAGGAACTGCGGCGGCTGGCCGCTGCTCGCCGCCTCCATCTTCTGCCACAGCGTGACCGCGGCGCGCGGATCGAACCCGGCGCGCGCCGCCAGTTCGATGCCCAGCAGGTCGGCATCGGTCTCCTGGCTGCGCGAATACGGCAGCGTGATCGCCAGATCGGCCGCCTGCGCGAGCGCACTGGCGCCGACGCTGCTCAGGCCGAAGTACGCGGCGGCCAGGTTCACGCCGACGTTCTTCAGCACCGCCTCGCTCATCCGCGCACGTCCGTGCTCGAGCAGCGCATGTGCAATCTCGTGACCCATGACTGCCGCGAGTTCATCGTCGGTGAGCTTCAGCCGGTCGATGATGCCGTCGAAGACCATGATCTTGCCGCCCGGCATGCAGAACGCGTTTACCGTGGGTGCGTCGATCACGTTGACCTCCCAGCGCCAATCGGCAGCGCGTGGGTTGAAGCGCGTCCCTTGCGGAATCAGTCGCTGCGCAACCGCGCGTACGCGCTGCACGTTGGCGGCTTCGCCGTTGAGCCTTCCGCGCGCCGACGCCTGCTGCTTCAGCTGGGCGTACTGGCGGGCCGCGCTCTCGTTGACCGTTGCCTCGGGCACCAGCATCAGCCTCGGCTTGCGGACCTGCACGCCCGCTTCGGTCTGTGCGGCCAGCGCACCGGCCGCTGCCAGCAGCAAAGAGGCGCAGATCCCGCCAACGACGTTCCTCAGCATCGACTTCCCCTGCCTACGCAGCCGCGAGCATAAACAAGGTGAACTACACTGCTGCGCCCCTGGCCATCGTTCTGCGCGGCCCGCTCTACTTTCTGCGGCTGCCGCCTCGCAGCACCACGATCCGGGCGCAGAGTTCACCGCAACGACACCATGACCCGCGTCGCCGGCTCCGCGCAGCAACCGTCTGCACCGCCCGCTGAGGAGGCGCCCCGCAGGCGGCGCGCGCTCGATGTGCTGCGTGCCCTGCGGCAGCCCAAGGTGGCGGTCATGCTGCTGCTCGGCTTTTCCTCCGGCCTGCCGTTTCTGCTGACCGCCAATACCTTCGGCTATTGGCTGCGCGATGAAGGCACGAGCTTGAAGGCGATCGGCTTCATTTCCTGGGTCGGCTTCGCCTATGCGTTCAAGGTCTACTGGTCGCCGCTGGTGGACCGCATCGATGTGCCGCTGCTCGGACGCCTCGGGCGGCGACGCGGCTGGATGTTGTTCTCCCAGATCCTGGTGGCGATCGGTCTGCTCGGGATGTCCTACGTCGGCGTGGCCGGCGGCCTAGAGGCGATCGGTGGTCTCGCGCTGCTCACGGCCTTCGCATCGGCCACGCAGGACATCGCGATCGATGCGTGGCGCATCGAGGCCGCGTCCGATGCCGAAGAGGTCGGTCTGATGACCTCCGCAGCACAGCTCGGTTACCGCACCGCGCTCCTGGTCGCGGACGCGGCGATCATTGCCGCAGCCGAGCGCATCGGCTGGCCGCTGTCGTACGTCGCAATGGCCGTCCTCATGGGCGTGGGCATCGTCGCCACCTTCTTCGCCTTCGAGCCGGCGCGCGCCGATCAGGTGCTGCACGCCAAGCCGCCGCTCTGGACGAAACGGGGGCTGATCGATGCGGCGATCGGGCCATTCATCGATTTCTTCGCCAAGCACAAGGTCGCGGGACTCGTGATCCTGCTGATGGTCGCGCTGTACCGGCTGCCGGACTTCATCATGGGCCCGATGTACAACCCGTACTACCACGACCTGGGTCTGAGCAAGGACACGGTCGCCTTCGTGCGCGGCTCGTTCGGGCTGGCAGCGACGCTTGGCGGTCTCGCCGCAGCGGGGTTGAGTGTGGTGCGCGTTGGCCTCGTACCAACGCTGATCGTGGGGCTCGTGCTGGAAGGTCTCGGCACCGCGGCATTCGCCCTGCTGGCGGTCCACGCGAGCGATGTCATGTTCGCCGCCGTGATGTCGCTCGATGCTTTCGCCCAGGCGTTCGCCGGAGTAGCGCTCGTGACCTACATGTCGAGCCTGACCAGCCTAGGCTACACGGCAACGCAGTTCGCGATGCTGTCGTCCACGTACGCGCTGCTGGGCAAGTTCCTCAAGGGGTTCTCGGGGATCGCGGTCGATGCGCTCGCGCCGACCTACGGCCTGCTCGGGGCCTACTCCGCCGCCTTTATCGCCACCGGACTGACCGCGATTCCGCCATTGCTGTTGCTGTTGCTGCTGTGGCGAACGCATGGGCGCAAAGGCGCTCATACGGAGCCGGATCAGGGTTCGCCGTCCCAGTAGTCCAGGCCACTTTCGGCGCGGTGCAGCCGGACGCCGGCGACGAGCCCGCGCTGGTCGCGGGTCAGCACGGCGTACTTGCCGGAGTCCGGGTACTCGCACACCTCGGGGCTCTTCTGCGTGCTGATCGACAGGTACCGCAGCGGCGCGCTCGACGTGTTGATGATCTGGTGCGGGTACTCGGGCCCCGGCGGGATGTCGATCACGTCGCCGGCGCGGATCGGGATCATCTCGCCCGCCACCCGCAGCGTGCCCTCGCCCTCGAGGATCACGAACATTTCCTCTTCGGCGTAGTGCAAGTGGTACGGGCACGAAACCTTGCCCGGCGCGAGGATGTCGTAACCGGCGCCGAGGTTACGCGCCACTGTGCCCGCCACGCGCGGGCCGATCACGCCGCCGCAGCGCGTGTCGTACTTCGGGTCGCGCTTGAAGTGCTCGAGCGGCACGTCGTGGATGTTGCGCACCAGTTGATCGCGCAGACTCATGGCTGACCCCCTTCGCTCCTGCGTCGCTGTCCCCCGTAGGGGGAACGAGCCATCTTGGGACGGCCCGGCGACGGCTCCTCACCTCATGTCGAAACGGTACACCGCGAGCGTGGCCCGCAGGTGCGGCGCGAACTCCACCGGCTCGCCTTCTGCGAGCAGCGCGCGCTGCTTGATGGCGAAGCCCAGCTTGGCGGCGAGGATCTCGAAGTCCTTCGGCGTGCACAGGTGGATGTTCGGCGTGTCGTACCACTGGTACGGAATCGATTTGGTGACCGGCATGTGGCCGCCCAGCAGCGCCAGCGCGTGGCGCCAGTGCCCGAAGTTCGGGAAGCTCACGATGCCGTGGTGCGCGACGCGCGCCATGTCACGCAGCACGTCCTCAACGCGGTGCATCGCCTGCAGGGTCTGTGACAGCACGACGATGTCGAACATGTCGTCGCGGAACATGCGCAGGCCGGAATCGAGGTCGGACTGGATCACGTTGACGCGGCGCTTGATGCACTCGAGCACGTGGCCGTCGTCGATCTCGACGCCGTAGCCGCGGCACTGCCGCTCGTCGCGCAGGTGCGCCAGCAGCGCGCCGTCGCCGCAGCCGAGGTCGAGCACACGCGTCGCCGGCGCGATCCAGCCGGCGATCAGCTCCAGGTCGGAACGCAGCGTCATGCTTGATCTTTCGCCGCAGGCGCCGACCTTTTCCCCTCCTCTTCAAGGGGAGGGGGAAGGGGTGGGGATGGGGATCCGGGTCCGTCGCCGAACCCCATCCCCTCCCCCGCCCCTCCCCTTGAAGGAGAGGGGCGGTTCGCGGGCTCGCTTAGCTCGCCGTAAATTCGATCGAAATACGCCGCCACCGCCGCGTGGTAGCGCGCATCGTCGAGCAGGAACGCGTCGTGGCCGTGCGGTGCGTCGATCTCGGCGTAGGTCACGTCGCGGTCGTTGGCGATCAGCGCCTCGACGATCTCGCGCGAGCGCGCCGGCGTGAAGCGCCAGTCGGTGGTGAACGATGCCAGCAGGAACTTCGCGGTCGCCGGCGCGAGCGCCGCGCGCAGGTCGCCGCCGGTGGCCTTGGCCGGGTCGAAGTAATCGAGCGCGCGCGTGATCAGCAGGTACGTGTTGGCGTCGAAGTACTCGGAGAATTTGTCGCCCTGGTAGCGCAGGTAGCTCTCGACCTCGAACTCGACGTCGTAGTGGAACTGGTAGTCGTCCGCGCGCATCGCACGGCCGAACTTCTCGGCCATGTCCTCGCCCGACAGGTAGGTGATGTGGCCGATCATGCGCGCGACGCGCAGTCCGCGCTTCGGCACCACGCCGTATGCGTAGTAGTCGCCGCCGTGGAAGTCCGGATCGGAGCGGATCGCGGTGCGCGCGACCTCGTTGAATGCGATGTTCTGCGCGGTCAGCTTCGGCGTGGTCGCGACCGCGACGCAATGCGCGATGCGGCTGGGGTACTGGATCGTCCACGACAGCGCCTGCATCGCGCCGAGCGAGCCGCCCATCACCGCGGCCCAGCGCTCGATGCCGAGCGCATCCGCCAGCCGTGCCTGCGTGTTGACCCAGTCCTCGA
This sequence comes from Burkholderiales bacterium, assembly GCA_037915775.1. Classification (GTDB taxonomy): domain Bacteria; phylum Pseudomonadota; class Gammaproteobacteria; order Burkholderiales; family Burkholderiaceae_F; genus JAKOQB01. The sequence goes on from JBAIYN010000552.1 coordinate 5,928, forward strand.
CCGTGACCACCGGGAAGCGCCCGCCGTAGGGCCTGCCGGTCGCTGGATCGATCGACATCGGACCGGTGGAACCGAAGCAGGAACCGAGGTTGTTGACGCCGACGACGAAGAAGCGGTTGGTGTCGACCGGCTTGCCCGGCCCGACCATGTTGTCCCACCAGCCGAGGTCCTTCGGCCGGTCCGCGTACACGCCGGCCACGTGATGCGATGCGTTCAGCGCGTGACAGACCAGCACCGCGTTGCTGCGCGCCGCGTTCAGCTGCCCGTAGGTCTCGTACACCAGCGTGTAATCGCCGATCGCGGCGCCGCTGGCGAGCGCGAGCGGCGCCTCGAAGTGCACCGACTTCGGCGCCACGACCCCGACCGATCCGCTCTTCAGCATTCCCCAGGCACCAAGAAAAAAACCCGACAGGCGCTGCCTTGTCGGGTTCCGTGCACGTCCGGTCCGGACGCGGATCTCTTTAGCGGAAAGCCGGTGACTGCAGCCGGCGCGCCCGCAAGCGGATCAACAAATCAGCGCGTGGGCGCGAACATTAGCAGACTCCACGGACCGCGCGAGTCGTCGCGCGGCTACTGCGCGGCCGCACGGTCCTGCGCCCGCTCGAGCACGCGCCGCACGTCGAGCGGGTCGTCCGCCCGCAGCACGCGCCCGGCCAGCTTGGTGGCGGTCTTGGTCGACAGCGTCAGCAGGCGCTCCTTGACCGACAGCAGCTGCGACGGATGCATCGAGAAGCTGCGCAGTCCCATGCCGAGCAGCAGTTCGGTCAGGTCAACCTCCCCCGCCATCTCGCCGCACACCGATACCGGCGTATGCGCACGAGCGCCGATGCGCAAGGTGCGCGCGATCAGCTGCAGCACGGCCGGGTGCAGGTGGTCGTACAGGTGCGCGACACTGGAGTCGGCGCGGTCGATTGCGAGCGTGTACTGGATCAGGTCGTTGGTGCCGAGGGAGAAGAACTTCATCCGCTTCACGAACGCCGACAGCGACAGCGCCGCCGCCGGCACCTCGATCATGCCGCCGGTCATGATGCGACCGTCGAACTTCTGCCTGCGTTCCTTCAGCTGCTCCTTCGCGCGCGCGACGAAGGCAAGCGCCTGCTCGACCTCGTGCACGTGCGCCAGCATCGGCACCAGAACGCGCACGGTGCCGACCGCCGAGGCGCGCAGGATCGCGCGCAGCTGCGTCAGGAACAGCTCCGGGTACGCGAGGCAGTAGCGGATCGCGCGCAGCCCGAGCGCCGGATTCGATTCGACCGTCGGTGCGCCCTGCGCGATGCCGAGCGAGAGCCGCGCCGCCTCGTTCAGCACCTTGTCGGCGCCGATATCGAGGGTGCGAATCACGACCGGCTTGCCCTTCATCGCGCGCGCGACCTTCGCATAGGCCTCGTACTGCTCGTCCTCGTCCGGCAGTTGGTCGCGGTTCATGAACAGGAACTCGGTACGGAACAGGCCGATGCCGTCGGCCCCGACGTCGAGCGCATCGCGCGCGTCCCCGGGCAACTCGATGTTGGCCATCAGCTCGATCGCGTGGCCGTCCCGGGTGCGCGCGATCTTTCCTTTCAGCCGGCGCAGCTGGCCGCGGCTTTCGATCTGCCCGCGCAGGCGCTGGCGGAATTCCGCCAGTGCGCCGGCTTCGGGGATGATGTGCAGCCGGCCCGCCTCGGCGTCGATGACCACCAGATCGCCTTCGGCGACCGCCTCGCGCGCACCGGTCGCGCCGAGCACCGCGGGCAGGCCGAGGCTGCGCGCGAGGATCGCGGTATGCGAGGTCGGGCCGCCGAGTTCGCAGACGAATCCGGCCACGTCCAGGTCGGCGCGATCCTTCAGGTGCAGCACGTCCGCCGGGGCCATGTCGCGCGCCACCAGTATGAGGCGCTCGCCTTCGGCGATCTTCGGCACCGGCACGCCGCTTTGCGGCTTGCCGTGCGTCAGCGCCTTCATCACGCGGTCGACCACCTGCCGCACGTCCTGCGAACGCTCGCGCAGGTACTCGTCCTCGATCGACTCGAACTGGCGGCAGACTTCCTCGAGCTGCAGCGACAGCGCCCACTCGGCGTTGATCAGCTTCTGCCGCACCAGATCGCGCGGCTCGTCGCACAGGTGCGAGTCGTCGAGGATCATCCGGTGCAGGTCGAGGAACGCCTTGACCTCGCTCGGCGCGTCGGCCGCGACGTGCGCGCGCAGGTCGTCGAGCTCCGCCCGCACGATCGAGAACGCGTTGTTCAGGCGTGCCACCTCGTGCAGCACGTCCTTGCGCTCGATCTGGTAGCGCGGGATGTCGAGTTCGGACGCGCCCAGCAGGTGCGCGCGCCCGATCGCGATCCCGGGTGCGGCGCCCGACACGATGCCAATGCCGATCAGTTCACGCGCCATGGTTCGCGGTCCTACTCGTGCTCGCCGAACCTGGATTCGATCAGCTGCCCGATCGCCTCCATCGCGGCCGCCTCGTCCGGACCATCGGCATCGACAGTGACGGTCGAACTGTGCCCGGCCGCCAGCATCATCACGCCCATGATCGACTTCGCGTTGACGCGCCGACCTGCCTTCGCAATCCACACCTCGCTCTTGAACTGCGCCGCCGTCTTGGTCAGTTGCGCCGACGGCCGCGCGTGCAGACCAAGCTTATTGTTGATGGTGAATTCGCGCGTAATCATCGCCCTGCGGTCGGAAGCTCTGGTTCTGCACCGGTGTCGATACGACCTGCATCACCCCTTGCGTGCCGCCGGCGAGAGCCTTCTCGACCGTGTCGGACAGTTTGCCATCGCGATAGCACAGTGCGCGCAGCAGCATCGGCAGATTCACGCCGGCCACCACCGACACGCGCGGCGGATCCGACAACTGCGACGCGATGTTGCCCGGCGTGGCGCCGAAGGCGTCGGTCAGGACCAGCACGCCGGCGCCGTCGTCGATTTCCGCGAGCAACGCGCGGGCGCTGGCGACGGTCGCAGCGACATCGGCGCCCGCTGGAACATCGAGCACGCGCAGCTTGTCCGCGACACGCGCCGGATCGCACGCATACACGTGCGACGCGCATTGCGCGAGCGCGCTGGCGAGCGGGGCGTGCGCGACGATCAGGATTCCTATCACTTGCTTGCCGCCTTTTCCAATGCATCCATGAACATGCCGGCGACGTTGAAGCCGGTCTGCTGCGTGATCTCCACGAAGCAGGTGGGACTGGTGACGTTGACTTCCGTGAGGTAGTCGCCGATCACGTCCAGCCCCACCAGCAGCAACCCGCGCGCGGCAAGCACCGGGCCGAGCGCTGCCGCGATTTCCTTGTCGCCCGCCGACAGCGGCTGTGCGCGCCCGGTCCCGCCGGCCGCGAGGTTGCCGCGCGATTCGCCGGGTTTCGGTATGCGCGCGAGCGCGTACGGAACCGCCTCGCCTCCGATCAGCAGCACGCGCTTGTCGCCTTCCTTGATCTGCGGAATGAAGCGCTGCGCCATCACGGTGCGGCGACCCAGCCGGGTGATCGTCTCCAGGATCACGTTCAGGTTGGCGTCGTCCGGACGCAGGCGGAAGATGCTCATGCCGCCCATGCCGTCGAGCGGCTTGACGACGACGTCGCCGTGCTCGCGCAGGAACGCGCGGATCGCGTCGACGTCGCGGGTCACCAGCGTCGGCGGTGCGAACTCGGCGAACTCGGTGATCGCGAACTTTTCGTTGTGGTCGCGCAGCGCGCGCGGGTCGTTGAACACCCGCGTCCCCTGCCGTTGCGCGGCCTCGAGCAGGAAGGTCGCGTACAGGTACTCCATGTCGAACGGCGGGTCCTTGCGCATCAGCACCGCGTCGAACGAGGTCAGCTCCTGCAGCCCCGATTCGCGCTCGACATACCAGGCCGCGTGCGGGTCGTCCGACGGCGGCGCCAGCGACAGCAACTGCGCGTCGGCCTGCACCCGCGCCGATCCGCCGTCGCTGGACCAGCGCAGCTGCGGCGGCGTGCACGCCCAGACGTCGTGTCCACGCGCCGCCGCCTCGCGCATCATCGCGACCGAAGAATCCTTGTACGCCTTCAGCTCATCGAGCGGATCGACGACGAACAGCAGCGACAGTCCCTGTGACATCGTGTGCGCCTACGCCTCGGCCGCAACGGCCGGTTCGGTCGCGGCAGCTGCGCGCGGTGGCAGCAGGTGCCGGGTGCGCTGCAGTTCGATCGAAGCCGCCAGGTGCGCGAGCCGCGCCACCACGCCGTAGCTGTAAAAACGGTTCGACAGGCTGCCGCCCGGCGGGGCCTTGCAGTCCGGCAGGTTGCACGAGCACGTGAACGGCTGCGAATCGGCGATCGGCACGAAATGCATGCCCGGCGCGTTCAGGTTCTCGTCGATGCCGCGCTCCTTGTTGACGCGGTAGAAGCCGCCGACCACATGGCGGTCGATCATGTACACGACCGGTTCGGCGACGGCGTCCTCGACCTTCTCCACGGTCGGCACGCCCTCCTGGATGATCACGTCGCGCACCTCGAGACCTTCCTTCACGACCGCCATCTTGTTGCGCTGCTTGCGGTTCAGGTCCCGGACCTCGGATGGATCGCGCACGGTCATGATGCCCATGCCGTAGGTCCCGGCATCGGCCTTGACGATCACGAACGGCGTCGCCTCGATGCCGTGCTCGTTGTACTTCGCGCGCACCCGCGTCAGCACCAGGTCGACGCTTTCGGCCAGGCACTCCTCGCCCTCGCGCGCATGAAAATCAACCTGGTTGCAGCGCGCGAAGTACGGATTGATCAGCCAGGGATCGATCGACAGCAGCCGCGCAAAGTCGCCGGCGACCTCGTCGTACGCGGCGAAGTGATGCGATTTCCGGCGCACCGCCCATCCCGCGTGCAGCGGCGGCACCAGGGCCTGCTCCGACAAGTCACGCAGGATGTCCGGAATGCCGGCCGACAGGTCGTTGTTCAGCAGCACCACGCACGGGTCGAAGCCGGCCAGGCCGACGCGCCCGTCCCGGCGCAGCAGCGGCTCGACCGTCAGGCCGTCGCCGTCCGGCAGCGCGATCGTCGTCGGCTGCGTGACTTCCGCCGACAGCGAACCGACCCGCACTTCGAGCCCGGTGGAGCGCAGGATCCGCACCAGCCGAGCCACGTTGGTCAGGTAGTACACATTGCGGGTGTGCCGCTCGGGGATCAGCAGCAGGTTGCGCGCATCCGGGCACAGCCGCTCGATCGCGCTCTGCGCTGCCTGCACGGCCGACGGCAGCATGTCTTCGGACAGGTTGTTGAACCCGCCCGGAAACAGGTTCATGTCGACCGGCGCCAGCTTGAACGCGGCATTGCGCAGGTCGACCGAACCGTAGAACGGCGGGGTGTGGTCCTGCCACTGCAGCCGGAACCAGCGCTCGATGGCCGGCATGGAATCGAGGATGCGCCGCTCCAGCTCGAGCAGCGACCCGCTGACTTCGCTGGCCAGATTCGGAACGGCTGGATTCGACATGGCAGATCCCTTGCCCGCGCACGGTAGATGGCCCCCTGCGCGAATCGATCGGACGGGCATTCTAGCCACAGATATGGGGATCGCCGCGATGCAAAAAAAGAAGGGCGCCCACGGTCGGGGCGCCCGAAAGCTGCCTTTGGTGCGGCCGCGCCACGAGGGGGCGGCCAGGCGAGCTAGGGAGACACAGCTGGATTCAATGCAATCCGCATGCCCGAAGGTTCCGCACCGGATCAGTAGTGGTAGGCGGTCTCGCCGTGGTACGTCGTGTCCAGCCCTTCGCGCTCTTCTTCCTCGGTGACGCGCAGGCCGACGATCAGGTCCGCGATCTTGAAGGCGACGAACGCCACCACCGCGGTCCAGACGACGGTCAGTCCGACCGCCTTCGCCTGGATCAGCAACTGCTCCATGATCGGGTTCGATCCGACCTTGCCCGTGACCCAGTCGGTGACCATTCCCGG
>JBAIYN010000007.1:0-9301 GCA_037915775.1 Burkholderiales bacterium
GTCGAGGGCGCGGTTGACCTGGCGCGCGAAGTTCATCGTCGGCTTCCTTCAACAGTATTACGGTACCAGATTACCGAATAGCGCGCGGGCGCCTCGTTGATGCACCTCAAGATTTGCCGATCCTAGCGAGCCTCCGGCTCGCCCTTGCCCGGAAAGCCGTGATCGGCCAGTTCGCGCAGCAGCCGTTGCGCCAGCGCCGCGGCCACCAGGCGGCGATGGTTCGACGAGGTGACGGTCGTGCGCATCGGGCTGACCTGCTTCTGCACCAGCTTGCCCAGGGCAGCGGCGGTGTCGTCACCGACTGCCTTGCCCAGCAAAGCGGCCGTCCCCTCCAGCAGCAGCGGCCGCGAATTGGTGCCGGTCAGCGCCACGCGCAGTTCCGCCAGCAGGCCGTCCTGCTGGCACAGCATGATCGCCACACCGGCAAGCGGAAAATCCATCGCGCCGCGTGCGCGCGCCTTGCGGTAGCCGGATGCGCAGGTCGGCCTTGCGGCGGGCACGCGGACGCGGGTGAGCACCTCGTCGCGCGCCAGCGTCAACCACGCACGGCCGTCGTCGCGGTACAGACCGGCGAGTGGAAAGCGCCGCACGCCGCGCACCGATACGACCTCGACCTCCGCGCCGAGCGCCAGTAGCGCCGGCGCCAGGTCGCCGCTGAACGCCGCGTGGCAGCGATCGCCCTGCGGCGCGACGTGACAGGTGTCGCCGTTGCGCTTCAGGCAGTACGAGTTGGCGGCGCGCCACCATTCGCTCTGGTTGTAGAACACGCAGCGCGTGTCCAGGCACAGGTTGCCGCCGAGGGTCGCCACGCTGCGGTGACCGGGGCCGGCCAGCGCCTGCGCGGCTTCGGCAAGCGCGCGGTAATGGCGCACGACATGGGCATCGTTGGCGATCCGGTTCACCGCGACGCCGGCGCCGAGCGTCAGGCCGTCGCTGTCGATGCCGACGTCGGCGAACCCGCCGACGCGGCTCAGGTCGACGAGCAGCGTCGGGCGCTCGAGACCGCGCCGCAGGTTCGGCACAAGGTCGGTGCCGCCGGCGAGAAGGCGCGCGCCGGGCTCGGCCGCGAGCAACGCGACTACCTGGTCGATGTGCGTTGGTCGCTGCAGCGTGAACGCGTGCATGGATCAGCCCTGCCCTGCCGCTGCGACGGCCTTGCGCAGCCGCTGCTCGCGCCGCCGCGCGACGATCGCCTGCAACACGCGATCGGGAGACGCGGGCAGCTCAGCCAGCCGGATGCCGATCGCATCGCAGATCGCGTTCGTCAGCGCCGGCGGGACGCTGTGGATCGCGCCCTCGCTTGCCTCTTTGGCACCGAAGGGTCCGAGCGGATCGTGGCTTTCGACGATGTGCACGTCGATGCGCGGTGACTCGACGATGGTCGGAATCCGGTAGTCGAGCATGTTGGGGCGCAGGTGCAGCCCCTCGTGGTACTGCGTTTCCTCCGATAGCGCCTGCCCGAAACCCATCCAGACGGCGCCCTGCACCTGGCCCTCGACCGCTAGCGGGTTGAGCGCTCGGCCGCAGTCGTGCGCGACCCAGACGCGCTCGACCCGCACCGCGCCGGTGTCCTCGTCGACGCTGACTTCGACGACCGTGGCGGCATAGGAGAAGCCGGCTGTCGAGCCGACCGCCGCACCGCGGAACTTGCCACCCTGCGTCTCGGGCGGCGTCGACCACGTGCCCTTGACGGTCAGCGTGCCGGCATCGGCGAGCGCCGCATTGACCACCTGCGCGAAATCGAGCGAGCGATCGGTGCCCGACACACGCGCGCACTCGCCCAGCCACTCGATGTCCTCGGGGCTGACCTCGAGCCGCTTCGCCGCCGCCTCGACCAGCACGCGCCGCATCGATTCGGCTGCGCGCAGCGCGGCGTTGCCGACCATGAACGACACCCGCGACGAATACGAGCCGTTGTCCTTCGGCGTCAGCACGCTGTCAGTCGCGACGACGCGGATGCGCTGCATCGGCAGCCGCATCACCTCGGCCACCACCTGCGTCAGCAGCGTCGACGAGCCCTGGCCGATGTCGGAGGCGCCGGTGAGGATCGTGATGCCGCCGTCGAAGTCGAGCTTCAGGTTGATCACCGCATGCGGCTCGCCGCTCCAGTGCACCGGCTTCGCCGACCCCGACACGTAATGCGAGCACGCGAACCCGAGTCCCCGGCCCGGCGGCAGCTTGCCGCGCCGCGCCTTCCAGCCCGACGCCTGCTCGACCCAGTCGATGCAGTCCGGCAGTCCGTACGAGTTGACCTGCAGGTCGTTCAGCGTGCGGTATGGCGCCGTGATCAGGTTCGCGCGCCGCAGCGCGAACGGATCGATGTTGAGTTCGACCGCCATCATGTCGAGCAGCGATTCGAACGCGTGGCGCACGTCGACCGCACCGTGTCCGCGCATCGCGCCGCACGGCGGCGTGTTGGTGTACACGCGAAAGCCGCGGTACCTGACCGCACCGACCTTGTACAGCGCATGCAGCAGCGCGCCCGCGTACAGGATCGTCACCAGTCCGTAGCCGCCGTACGCGCCGCCGCGCTGAACGATCTCGCAGTCGACCGCGGTGATCTCGCCGCTCTTCTTCAGGCCGATCTTCAGCCGGATGTCCGTCTCCGGACGGCCGCGGTGGGTGAGGAAGGCCTCCTCGCGCGTGAGTTCCATCTTCACGGTGCCGCCCGCCGCGCGCGCGAGCGCCGCCGTGACCATCTCGAAATTCAGCGGCTCGACGCGGTGGCCGAAACCGCCGCCGACGAAGGGCTTGACCACGCGGATCTGCGAACTGTCCATGCCGAGGCAGCGCGCCAGGGTCAGGTGCAGGTAGTACGGCACCTGGGTGACCGAATGCGTGGTCAGCCGCGCGCGCTCGGGCTCGAATTCGGCGACCGCCGCATTCAGTTCGATCTGTCCGTGCGCGATCTCGGCGTAATGGAACGTCTGCTCCCTTACGTGGTCGGCGATGGCGAAGCCGTTGTCGACATCCCCGAACGTGTGATCGACGTTGCGCTCGATGTTGCCGGCCTTGTTCTCGTGCAGCCGCACCGCGCCGTCGGCGCGTGCGCCGCCCGCGGAGAAATACGCCGGCAGCGGGTCGATGTCGAGTTCGATCGCGGCGAGTGCCGCCTGCGCCGTCGCCTCGTCGACCGCCGCGACCGCGGCCACCGGCTCGCCGCGATAGCGGACCTTGTCGCGCGCCAGCGGCCATTCGTTCTGTGCGATCGGGATCACGCCGTAGGGAGCGGCGAAATCCTCGCCGGTGATCACCGCGCGCACACCGGGCAGCGCGCGCGCCTTCGCGGCATCGATGCGGCGGATCACGCCGTGCGCGAGCGGGCTACGCAGGATCCGCCCGACCAGCACGTCGCCGAACGGCAGATCGGCGGTGTAGCGCGCCCGCCCGGTCACCTTCTCGATGCCGTCGATCAGCGGCGTGCGGGCGCCGATCGTTCGCTGATCGTCAGCGGCGCGTGCGGTGCGCTGTTCCATCGGATCACGCTCCCGCGGCCGCCTGCACCGACTCGATGATCTTCACGTAGCCGGTGCAGCGGCACAGATTGCCGGCGAGCGCCTCGCGGATCTCCGCTTCGCTCGGACGCGGGTTACGCCGCAACAGCGCTTCGGCCGCCATGATCATGCCCGGCGTGCAAAAGCCGCATTGCGTGCCGAGCTTCTCGTGAAACGCCTGCTGCAGACGGTTCATGCGGCCGCCGGCGGCGAGGCTTTCGATCGTCTCGATGCGCGCGCCCTCGCAGGTGGCGGCGAGCGTGATGCACGCCAGCCGCGGCTCGCCGTCGACCAGCACGGTGCAGGCGCCGCATTCTCCGCCGTCGCAGCCCTGCTTGGTGCCGGTCAGGCCGAGCGCATCGCGCAGGTAATCGACCAGCAGCGTGTGATCGGCGATCGCGTCCTCGCGCGCCCGGCCGTTCACGGTGACGTTCAGCAGGCGTTTGCTCATCGTTTCCTCGGTCGCCAGCCGACTGCGCTCGATGCTTGCGGCGTGGCGGCAGCCATCGGATCCACCGGCGGGCGCGAACTAGCGACGCGCGCCGCGAACGGGCAAATGCGTCAGTGCGAAGCCCTGGTTGAAGCCGGCGCGCGTGACGAGCGTGAACTTGAACCACGATCCCGCGATCGCCGCGAGCAGTCCCGCAACGGCGGCGAGCATTGTTGCGGACGCGCCGAACTGCCCGACCCCCGCAACAATGCTCGCGCCCAGCGGAATCAGTGTGCCGGCGACGAGCAGCGTCCGTCCGGCGCCGTCGATCGCGCTCAGCGCACGCGGCGCCGCGCGGCGCTCGAGGCGCTGGCGCCACGCACGCCACAGCAGCATCCGCACCAGCACCAGCGCCGCAAACAGCAGCAGCAGCGCCAGCGTCGCCTGCCCATGCCACAGTGCACCGAGCCAGAACAACCCGGCGCCTTCGGTCAGGCCCGTGGCCATCATCAGTGGCAGCAGGCGCGGCTCGCGCCACGCGACGATGCCCTTCGCCGCCTGCAGCATGCGGCTCTGGCAGTAGACGAAGACGAGCGCGATCAGCGCCGCCAGCCATGCGAGTTCCGGCACGGCGACCGCCGCGGCGAAACCCACCGGCATCAGCAGCGTCGCGGCGATCGCTTCGCGCGACATCCACGATGTGCGCGGATTGAAGAACACGTTGAACGCGCGCAGCGGGCGGCCGATTTCCAGCCACACGCAGGTCAGGCCCAGTCCGATCAGCGCGAGCCCGGCGAGCATCAGCGCGGTCAGCATCGGCCCGCGCGCGCCGGATACCGCGGTGAACACGATCAGTCCGCTGCCGGCGCCGCCGCAGATGAAATTGCCCGCGGCGCGCCAGTCCCATTGCGTCTGCTGCCAGGGTCTCGGTCCGTAGGTCATGCCGTTTCCTTCATGCCGTCTCCTTCATGCCGGTTCCCGGTCCCACAGGTAATACATGCCCGGCCCGGTGCCGACGTCCTCGTGCATGCGGAAATGCTGGTTCTCGGCCAGCAGCCGCGACACGTTGCTGTCCGGATCGTCGAGATCACCGAACGCGAGCGCCTGGGTGATGCAGGAATTCACGCACGCCGGCGTCGCTTCGGGATCCACCCCCGGGGTCAGCTTCTTCGCCAGGCCGCTGTCGATGCGATCGACGCAGAACGTGCACTTGGTGGCGACCGCCAGCTTCGCGTCGTCGAAGCGCTGTGCCTCGCTCTCGGTCGCGTCGCCATAGGCGAACGTGGGTCGTGTGGTCTTGTAGCGCTGCTGGTACGGACAGGCCACGGCGCAGTACGCGCAGCCGATGCACAGGTCGTAGTCGATCTTGACGATCCCGTCGTCGCGCTTCGTCGTCGCCTTGGTCGGACACACGTCCATGCACGGCGGCTCGTCGCAGTGCTGGCAGCTGACCGGCACGAACACGCGCTGCACGCTCGGATAGGTGCCGAACTCCATGTCGAGCACGCGCCGCCACTGCACGCCCGGCGGCGTCGCGTTGGTGACCTTGCACGCAGCGGTGCAGGTCTGGCAGCCGACGCAGCGACGCAGGTCGGCGATCATTGCCCAGCGCGTCATGGCAGCCTGCCCTCCGCCCGCGTCACGCGCGCCCGGTCTGCCGCGTCCATGGAGCCGATCTTTCGTGCGCGGTCGGCCGTCAGCGCAAGGCTGCTGCCGACGCCGGCTGCCAGGCTCGCATTCACGGCGGTCCTCCTTGGGTTGTCTGCCCGCGGCGCTGGAGTAACCGGCCGGAAGCAGATAGCATTTCGACGATTTAGATCATTCTGGTACCGAAATACGGGTTTACATTTGATCTAGTTCATCCTTTTCGGGAACCCGTGGCAGCCCAACCATCAGGCCGGAAGCCCGCCGCCCCCCCGGACACGGTCGTCGTGCGGCCGGTGCGGCGCGGCGACCTCGACCAGGTGATCGCGATGGACGCCGCGGTGACGGGGCTGGAAAAGCCGGCCTACTGGCGCTCGGTCTACCGGCGCTACGGCATCGCCGGCAAGCACCAGCGCCAGTTCCTGGTCGCCGTGGGCGGACGCCGCGTGGTCGGGTTCGTGATCGGCGAGGTGCGCGACTGGGAATTCGGTTCCCCACCGTGCGGATGGGTCTTTGCGATCAGCGTCGATCCGCAGGCGCGGCTGGCGGGCATCGGCACCCGGTTGGTGCAGACGCTGGGCGCATCGTTCCGGCGCGCCGGCGTGCGCAAGATGCGCACCATGCTTCACCGCGAAAACACCCTGATCCTGTCGTTCTTCCGCAGCCAGGGGATGATGGCCGGATCGCTGATTCCGCTGGAAATGGACCTCGACGAGCGGGCACCGGCACCATGAGACTGCAGACCAACACGTCGCTGGCGCTGTACAGCGTGCTCGAATTCGCGCGCGATCCCAGCCGTCACATTCCCGCCGCCGAAATCGCCGACAAGTACGGCGTTTCCGGGCACCATCTGGCAAAGGTGCTCGCGGAACTGGCGCGCGCCGGCATTCTCGAGTCGGTTCGCGGCGTGGGCGGCGGCTACCGGTTCGCCGCCAACCCGCGGCGGGTCACACTGATGGACATCGTCCAGTTGTTCGAGGACCTCGGCCCGGCCGTCGCCCCGCGCAGCGAAGGCAGGGAGTCGGCTCCGGTCGAACGCGCGCTCACTGCAGTGCTGTCCGAAATCGACGAACTGGCGAAGGCCACATTCAGTTCGATCACGCTGAGCACGATGCTGGGCATCGTCGAGCGGCAGCGGGTCGGCGCGGGCGAAGCCGAGCGCGAGACTGCCTAGGCGCGCAGAGCGCAGCGCCGCTGTCACCTTTTCGCGGCTGCGTCCGTCTAATGGGCGGAAACAGGAGAAACGGCAATGTCCTTTGCACCGAGCGGGGCAATCACCGGCATGGCGATTTCGTCGCCGGATCGACACGCCGACCGCGAACTGGTGGAACTCGCCCGCGGCGGCGACGCGGCGGCATTCGAACTGATCATGCGGCGTCACAACCGGCTGCTTTTCCGTACCGCGCGCGGCATCGCGGTCGACGACAGCGAAGCCCAGGACGTGGTGCAGGAAACCTACCTGCGCGCCTTCACTCGCCTCGATTCGTACCGCGCCGATGCAGCGCTCGGCACGTGGCTCGCGCGCATTGCGATCAACGTCGCGCTCGATACGCAGCGTGCGCGCGCCCGGCTGATCGCGATCGACGACCTGCAGGAGAGCGACGAGAAATCAATGGAGCTACCCATGTCCTTCAGCGACCTCCGCCACGATGACCCGGCCGCGAAGGCAGAGCGGGGCCAGCTGCGCGACCTGCTGCAGTCGGCGATCGAGCGCCTGCCGCCGATCTATCGCAGCGTGTTCATCCTGCGCGCGGTCGAGGACATGAGCGTGGAAGACAGCGCCTCTTGCCTGAACGTCAGCGCCGACGTGGTCAAGACCCGTTACCTCCGAGCGCGCGCGCTGCTGCGCGACGCGCTCGGCGCACAGATCGAGGCGCACGCCGCCGAAGTGTTTTCCTTTGCCGGCGAGCGCTGCGACGCCGTCGTCAGCCACGTGCTGGCTGCCCTGCGCGAGCAGGGGCGAATCCGTCCGCGCTAAGCCGCGGCCTTCTGTCAGGAACCCCGAGGAGAATGCCATGCGAGATCGATTGATCGTGCCGCCGCAATACCTGCTGCATTCGCGCCGTCGCGCGCTGTCGGCGGGCGGCGCCGTCCTTTCCGCCGCGGCCGTGGCGCTGCTCGGCGGGCGCGATGCGCTTGCCGCCGCCGCGAGCGCGGCCACCGAAGGCGACGTGCGCATCCTGAACACCGCGCTCGGCGCCGAGCACGAGGCGGTCGCCGCCTACCAGGTCGGCGCGGACAGCGGCCTGCTCGGCAAGCCGGCGCGCTCGGTGGCCCTGACGTTCCAGGGCCACCACAAGGAGCACGCCGATGCGCTCGCCTCCGCCATCAGCAAGCTCGGCGGCAAGCCGGTCGCAGCCAAGAACAAGTACGCCTTCCCGGTCGAGAAGCTGAAGACCGAGGCCGACGTGCTGCGCTTTGCCGCCGGCCTCGAGAAGGGCGCGGTGTCCGCGTATCTGGGCGCGGTGCCGGTGTTCGGCGATCGCAAGCTGGCGCAGGTCGCGGCCAGCATCCTCGGCGACGAGGCGATGCACTGGGCCGTGCTGCGGCAGGTGCTCGGCGACGCGCCGGTGCCGATGGCCTTCATGTCATGACCTCCGGCCGCGTCAGCGCGGCCGCAGCGATCGCAATCGGACTGCTCGCCGCGCCGCTCGCCGGCGCGGCGACGGATGCGGCCGCGCTGCGGCGGGGCGAGCAGATCTACGAGCGCTGTGCCGCCTGTCACTCGATCGAGGGCAACCGCACCGGTCCGCAGCACTGCGGCCTGTTCGGGCGCCGCGCCGGCACCGCGCCCGGATATGACGGCTACTCGCCGGCGATGCGCAATTCGGGCATCGTCTGGAACGAGCGCACGCTCGACCGCTTCCTGCAGGACCCGACGAAGATGGTCCCCGGCACCGCGATGGGCTACGCCGGCATTCAGGATGCGCGCGAACGCGCCGACCTGATCGCGTGGCTGCACGAGGCCACGCGCCCCGGCAAGGCCTGCCACATCGTCCGCTGAAGTTCCCCACGTCGGCCCGGCGCCGACCCGACTGCAATCAGACACAAGGAGGTTCCTCGTGAACACTGGTCAAGCTTGTCCTGCGCGCGCCGCAGGCTTCCTTCGGGCAACACCGCGGCCGTGGCTGCTGCTCGGTGCGGTCGTCGCCGTCGCTGCGGCGGGCTGCGGCGGTTCCTCCGACGATTCGGCGGCGCGGCAGGCCGCCTTGATCGAACAGGGCAAGCAGATCTTCCGCTTCGAGACCTTCGGCGACGAGGCGCACTGGACCGACACGCTGCAGATGAACACCGTCATCGCCGCCGCGGTCGACCCGGTGACCGCGCTTTCGGTCGGCCTGAAGGTCGATTCGGACGCGTTGCCGCAGAGCGTCGCCGACGGCATCAGGAACGGCACGATCGACCTGAAGAGCCCGCAGACGACGGTCGCGCTGCTGAAATTGAACGCGGTGGTCGGCGTCAAGGGCGCCGTCGAAACGGTCGACGGCCAGGACCGCCTCACCCGCGTCGGCATCACCTGCGCGCTGTGCCACTCGACGGTGGACGACTCGTTCGCACCCGGCATCGGCAAGCGGCTCGACGGCTGGCCCAATCACGACCTGAATCCGGGCGCGATCATCGCGCTGTCGCCGGCGCTGGACGCCGCGACGAAGGCGCGGCTGAACGCGTGGGGCCGCGGCATGTTCGATCCGCGCTCGAATGTCGACGGTCTGAGCAAGCCGGTCGTGATCCC
>JBAIYN010000343.1:0-10987 GCA_037915775.1 Burkholderiales bacterium
ATGTGAAAGCCGCAGGTGAAAAAGCCGGCGTGCAGCAGCAGGTAACTGGGATCGGCGAACGCCGCGCGCAGTTGCGCGCGCATTCCGCCGTCAGCGTGCTTGGCCGCGCCGTGCGCACTGGGCGAACGCCGCAGGGCCCGCGCGATCGGCAGCGCCGCCAGCGTGATGACGGCCAGCGACCACATCGCGCCCATCCAGCCGAAGGCCGAGATCAACTTCTGCAGCACGGGCGCGAAGACGAACTGGCCAAATGACCCGCCGGCATTGATCACGCCCGAGGCCGTGCCGCGATGCTCGGCCGGCACCCGCTGCGCGGCGGCTCCGATCAGCACCGAGAAGCTGCCGGCGCCCGCACCGGCCGCCGACAGCAACCCGATCGAGAACACCAGGCCGACGGCGGTCGACATCAGCGGCGTCAGCGCGCTGCCGAGCGCAAGGACGATCAGCCCCGCCGCCAGCACCCGGCCCGGACCATAGCGATCAGCGATCGCGCCGGCGACCGGCTGCATCGCGCCCCACACGAACTGTCCGACCGCCATCGCAAAGCTGATCGTCACGATGCCGAGTCCGGTGCTGGTGTTCAGCGGCGACACGATCAGGCCAAGCGACTGGCGCGCGCCCATCGTCACCATCAGGAACGCGGCGCCCAGCAACGTGACCAGCCACCAGCTCTGTTTCCCGTCTTGCGTCATTCGGTCTGCCCTCGCACAACGAGCGCGATTAGACCGGCATCGCGTCGCCAGCACAAATGAAAATCCGGCAAGTGAGGCATGCGCAACGCGCATTCGTGAGCGGCGTGTGGCTGACACAATGCGCGCCTCGACCAACGTTCAATCGGAGCACCGATGTCTGCGCTGCACCCGTTCCATCTCGCGTTCCCCGTCACCTCGCTCGCCAACGCGCGGGCGTTCTACGGCGGGCTGCTCGGCTGCCCGGAGGGGCGAGCGTCGGACGCGTGGGTGGACTTCGATCTTTACGGCCATCAGATCGTCGCCCATCTCGCGCCCAATGAAGCGGGCCACCGCACGACCAGCGCCGTCGATGGCGACGCCGTGCCGGTGCGCCATTTCGGCGTCGTGCTGCAGATGCACGAGTGGGAGGCGATCGCGGCGCGCCTGCGCTCGGCCGGAATCGACTTCATCATCGAGCCGCACATCCGCTTCAAGGGCGAGGTCGGCGAACAGGCAACGATGTTCTTCCTCGACCCGTGCGGAAACGCGCTGGAGTTCAAGGCGTTCGCCGACGCGAGCCGCCTGTTTGCGAAGTGATCCGCCGCGCCGGCGACGTCCTTCAGTACTTCTTCGGTATCGGGGGCGGCTCGGCCCCCGCGCCGGGGATCGCCGCAGCGGCCGCAGGCGCGACATAGCGGATGCGCAGGCGCGGGTTCTCCGTGCCGCCAGTCCAGGTGTCGACCACGAACAGCGGCTGCGCGTCGGCGGCGTCGGCACCCGGGCGCAGCAGGAAGCTGACGATCATCGATGCGCCGAGATCGTGTACGGCCATCTGCTCGATGGTGTACGGCCCGACCTTCTGCGCGCCGACCTGCTGCAGAAATTCCGCGCGCGGGATCGGCACGCCCGGCCGAGCGCCGATGCGCATTTCGAAATCGTCCGCCAGCACGCGCTCCAGCGTCGTCGCATCATGCGAACGCTGCGCGCTCAGGATCTGATCCTCGCGGTCGAGGAAGATCTTGACGAGGCGCGTGACCGTGGGGATGCGACCGGAGGCGGTCTGTGCATCCGCGGCAGCGGCAAACGCAATCGAGCAGGCAACCAGCGCTGCCGTGATAAATCGGGTCATCAAGTGCATGTCGCTTTGAATGAAAACGGCCGCCGAGGTTCACCCGACGGCCGCTTGAGAGCCTTGGCCCTTAGTAGGACATCGCGCAGTAGCCGCCACTCGCGTTGACCCAGTTCTGCTGAATCAGATATTGCGCACCGTTAAGCGTCACGTTGTACTTCGAGCCATTCGACGCCGTGTATTCGGTCCCGAACGTCCATGCACATTTGTCCGCATTCTCGTAGCCTCGGGTGTCATACCAGGCATTCAGATTCGGATCGGTCACGGCTTCTTCGAGCTCATGCGCGATGATGCTAGCCATGCCGTCGGCGCCGGCGTTGCCGTTCGGACTCGTGGTCTGCGCCTCGCAGGCACTCGGGCAGCGATCCGGATTGCCCACGAAGGAATACTTGATGTTTGAACCGGAGATTGTCCCGTAGGTATGCCAACCGCAGTACTGAGTGCAAAAACCGGAACTCTCATTCACATCGGCAGACGTAAGGACGAAGTAGACGCCGTTCGTATCCAAAGGCAGCTTCCCGGAGTTGATTGCTGTCGCCACGATCTGCTGGACCTGCCCATCCGTCAGTGATGTGCCCTGGCTGTAGTTATCCGTGGTCTGACCGGCAAGAGTCACCTTGTTCGTCACGTGGACGTTCGATGCATCGTAATAGGTCGTGTTGATATTGAAATAGCCAGAGCCTCCGATGCTGCCGCCAAAGCTGGGCAGGATCGTCGTTGCCGAGTTCCCGCTCCAGTTGCCATACCAGATGTAATACGCGTTGACGCCACTCGGAACCGTCATCACCGGCCCGCCGTGATACGAGATCCCATTGCCACCACCACTCCTGGGCCGGCTCACCTTGGCCGCGGAATTGCCGGGCGGAACCAGTTCCCCCCAGCCCTTACCCGTCGGCCGGTATTCGGCGTTGTCATCGACCCGCACCGACGCCGCGTAGACGGCACCTACGGAAGCCAGCAACGCGCCGGCCACTGCCATTCGAACTGCTGCTCGCATCTTGATCCTCCCTTGGATTTCGCGCGAAATGAATTTGAGTTTCACGCCGGTTCGTGAATTGAGTTTGTTGACCGGCGGAGACGTTGCCGACGATCAGCAGCGCTGAAAGTCGCACGGCGGCGAGTGTGCCGATAGCGCAGTGCGATTGGCAAGGATTTCGCGTCGTCGATTCATCCGTTTGTCGTGACTGAAATCCGCCTGTCGCTTCGACTTGACAACGCAACCCCGCATGCATCGCTGATGTCAGCGTTCACTCCGGTTTCTCGAGCGAGTCGCACCACGCTTCGATCGTCCGCCGCACTTCGTCGGGCCGTTCGGTGAGCGGCCAATGCTGGCATTCGATGGACGCGATGTTCGGCCGCGGAAAGCGCCGTGCGATCGCCTTCGACTCGATCGGGTCGGCGAACGTGCCGCCGCTCGAAAGCAGGACGAGCACCGGCACGGCGATCGTTTCCGGCGCCGGCAGCGGGCGAAACATCTCGCCCAGCTCCTGCAGATAGTGCGCGGTGCGAAAGCTGCGCAGGTCGGCGCGCATCGAACGGTAGCGGCGCACGAAGGCATCGATATCGCGCGGCGAGCGCAGTGCCGCGCGCGCTGCCACATCGAGTGCGCGTAGGTCGAGCGATGCGATCTCGCGCCGGCGCAGCCCGATCGCGTTCAACCCGCGCGCGACCGTGGCGGCGAAACGCAGCGCCGGTGCGAATTCGGAGAGCAGCCGCCAGCGTCCGTGCAGTGCCTGCCGAAACACCGGATCGATCAGCGCCAACGCCCGCGTGCGCGCCGGATAGCGCTCTGCGAAGTACAGCGCCAGTTGCGCGCCGAGGCTGTGCCCGATGAGTACCGCATCCGCCAGCCGCTCCTGGTCGAGCAGCGCGGCCAGGTCCGAGCACCAGGCGTCGATCCCGATCGCTCCGCGCGTGGGCGATTCACCGTGTCCGCGCAGGTCGACCCGGATCAGGTTCCAGCGGTCGGTGAGCGTCGTCTGTTCGACGAACTCCGACCAGCGCGTGAGGTTACTGGCCAATCCGTGCAGCAGAACGACCGCGCCGCACGGGTTTTGCGCTCGCGCTATCCGATAGGCGATGACGGCGTCGCGTCGCGCAAGGGTGCGCGCTTCCTCGATCGTCACGGGCGCTTGCGCCGGGCTCAGGCCGCCGCGCCCGGCACGTGCCGCGCCACCATGCGCCGCAGCGCCTCGAGCGTGACCGGCTTTGCCAGATAATCATCCATGCCCGCCGCAAGACACGCCTGACGGGCGCTCGGCAGCGCGTTGGCCGTAAGCGCAACGATCGGCACCCGGCGCTCGCCGCCTTGCTCCTGCGCGCGCCAGGTGCGCGTCGCCTCGATACCGTCGATGCCCGGCATGCTGACATCCATCAGCACCAGGTCGAAGGGTTCGCGGCGCAGCCGCTTCAGGCCGTCGTCCCCGCTGCTGACGGATTGCGCCTCGCAGCCGACCGCTTCCAGCATCTTCTTCGTCAGCAGCAGGTTGACCGAGTTGTCGTCGATCACGAGGACCCGCGGCGCCGCTCCGCGGTTAGCCGCGTCCGTGACCGGCGCGATCTCGCGCACGATCGTCGGCGGTGCGATGCCGACCGCGCAGGTGAACCAGAAGCTCGACCCGCGACCTGTCTCGCTGCGGAAGTCGATCTCGCCTTCCATCAGCCGGACCAGCGACGCGGCGATGCTGAGACCCAGCCCACTGCCCGCGTGAGCGTGCACGTGCCGGGTCTCGTCCTGCGCGTGCGCAGCGCGCTGCCGCGCGCGCACTTCCGCACCGACGCCTGGCCCGGTATCGGCGATTTCGAACCGCAGCAGGTAGCGGCCGTCGCCGCGCGACGTGGCCGTGGTCATGACCGCCACCGAGCCGGACTGCGTGAACTTGAGCGCGTTGTCGATCAGGTTGACCAGGACCTGCCGTATCCGGTCCGGATCTCCGGTGGCAAGCGGCGGCACGGCGCCGTCGACGTCGACGGTGAATGCGATTCCACGCCGCTGGGCGTCGGGCCGGAACATCGCATGCACGTCGCGCAGCAACCCGCGCACGTCGAAGTTGCGCGGGCGCAGTTCGAGCTTGCCCGACTCGATGCGGTTCATGTCGAGCACGTGATCGATCACGCCGAGCAGCGATTGCGCCGACTGGCGCATCGTCGACGCCAGCTCACGTCCGCGCGGGCCACCCTGTTGCTCGAACAGCAGATCGCTCAGGCCGATCACCGCGTTCAGCGGCGTGCGCAGCTCGTGGCTCATGTTGGCGAGGAATTTCGTCTTGGCGCGGCTGGCCGCCTCGGCTGCATCGCGAGCCTCCTCCAGATTCTTCGCCATCTGCTCGAGCTCAATGCGCTGCGCGATGTTGCCGCGGATCATCGCCGTGGTCTGCTGCGCCTGGCGCAGCAGGTAGGCGCAAAATGCCGCCCCCATGACACCGACCGCTGCGAACTGCGGTTGCGCCAGCGAAAACATCCACAGCACGAACGGCGCGATGGCCGTCACGGCATAGGCCGCGTACGCAGGGGCCCAGGAGCCCAGGCTGGTCAACGCCGCCGCCGGCATCCCGACCAGCACGAACGCCGCGACGACGTACCGGTCCGGATGCGCGAGCGGAAACAGCGCCACGGCCGCGTAACCCCAGGCAGAGCCGGCCAGCGCATTGATGACGAGCGCGGCACGCGTCCAGTACACGGTCTCGTGCAGCGCCGCGCTGCGCCGCCAATACAGGGAAAAGCCCAGCCGCGCGGCGCACACGAGCGTCAGCGCCGATGCCCACGCCAGCAGATGAACGTGACCGGTGACCGTCCACATCGCCGCCACGTACAGCAGTCCCACCAGCAGCATCGCCGCCGCGCCCGCCACGCCGGCGTCGTGCACCCGCCCGATCTGTTCGCTGAGCACGCGCGCCTGCACCGACAATGCGTCGGCGCGCGCGCGTTCCGGATCGTCATGCGGGCTGCTGCTCACGCAGGTATTTTGACGCAGGCAAGACGCGCCGGCTGCAAGGACCCCCGTACGGCCGACAGACGGGGCGCTGATACGATGCGCGCGCCGCCATTGCTGCATCGACTCGACCAAACACAAATCCTCGATGCCGACCGCTTCGCACCTCCGGGATCTCGAACGCGTGCGCTTCGACTGCGGCCGTGGCGCGGCAGCGCTCAAGCTGGAACTCCTCGCCTGCCTGGAACGCGAACGTCTCGGCAGCGCCGCCGCGGTGACGCGGCTGCATGAAGCCCTGTGCACGATCCGCGCGTATCCGGACGATGCGCGAGTGCTGGCGCGGGTCGAGGAAATACTGGCGCGCTTCGCGCGGCGTGCCGACCTCCGCGCGCATCGCGCGGAGCTTGCCGACAGCGGAATCGCGGGCACGACGATCCGCTACCGCTTCTTCCACGCGCAATCGCAGTGGCTCGCGCGGCGCTGGCCCGAATGCCTGACGCTCGATCGCGATGATTTCCAGGCCGATGAACTGATCGCACGCGCGCTGCCCGCGCTGCTGACCCCGCTCGAGTCCGCCGCGCTGCGCGAGCTGAAACTGTCGGGCTACGCGGCGCTCGACCGGTTGCGCGGCCCCTCTGAAACCGACGCCGCCTTCCTGGTCCGGCGCATCGGGGCGATGCCGGGCGACGATTTCACGCGCCAGACGTTCGCCGATTCAATCGATGCCAGCTTCGAGTTGCGGCCGGCAGCGGACACTCCCTCGCGCACCCATGCAAAGCTGGCCGGTGCGCCGTTCGCGTTTCGCCGCGCGCCACTGCGGCGCGCGCGACCCGATCTGCGCGCCGAGCTCGGCCGCGCGCCAAGGCGGATCCGCCGGTTGTCCTCGTCGCGCGGCCAGCAGGTCGCGGACCTGGCGCGGGCAGCGATGGCAACCCGGGCGCGCGCGCTGGAGGCCTTTTCGTACGCCGATGCGCGAGACGCGTGGCTGGTCGACGACGGCGATGGGCTCGCATTCGCACTCATCGGCGTCACGCCGGAACGCCGCCACACCATCGCGGCGATTTACGGCGGACTGACGCTGCGCAACGGGGTGCCGATCGGCTACCTGCAGGTGGATGTGGTCGGGCGCACGGCGGCGATTTCGTTCAACACCTTCGACACCTTCCGCGGCGGCGAAGCGGCCTTCACTTTCGCCCGCCTGCTGGCCGCGCTGCGCGAGACGTTCGGCGCCACCTCTTTCAGCATCGAGCCCTACCAGCTGGGACAGGGCAACGACGAGGGCATCGAATCCGGCGCCTGGTGGTTCTATTACAAACTGGGTTTCCGGCCGCGCGACGCAACCACGCGCCGGCTGGTGCGCGCTGAACTTGCGCGGATGAAACGCGACCCGGGCCATCGGTCGAGTCACGCCACGTTGCGCGCGCTGGCGCAAAGACACGTGTTCTTCGAAGCGGATCCCGCGCATCAACACCCGCTTCCTCCTCTGGCAGCGCTGGGACTTCGCGTTGGGCAGGCCCTGTCGCGACACGCCGATGGCGATCGCGAGCGCGCGCTCAACGAGTGCGTGAATGAGGCGCTGCGCGGCTGCGGGGTTCCTTCGCTGCGCGGCGTGCGGCCGGAAGAGGCCACCGCCTGGCGCCGCTGGGGGCCACTCGTGACGCTGCTCGACCTTGCCGCATGGTCCGACGCGGAGCGACGGGCGCTGGCCGATGTGATCCGGGCCAAGGGCGGGCGCAGCGAGCGCGAATTCGTCGCGCGCTACGCCGCGCATTCACGCCTCGACGCGGCGCTGCATCGACTCGGATCGCGTCCGAGTGCGAGGTAAGCTCGCGGCCTGCACGCGAGCCCATCTTGAATTCATCGTCCGACCTCGTCGATTCGCCTGCGGCCTGGCGTCGTCTCGGCGTCGCGGTGCTGCTGTCGACGCTCGGCGGTGTGGGCATGTGGTCGTTCGTCGTCGCACTGCCGGCGGTGGCCGCCGATTTCGGGCTGACTCGCTCGGCGGCATCGGCGCCGTTTTCCGCATTGATGGTCGGGTTCGCGCTCGGCGGCGTGGTGATGGGCCGCTGGGCGGATCGCGCCGGCGTGATGACACCGGTACTGGCGGCAACCTTCGCTCTCGCCGCGGGCTACATCGCTGCCGGCCTGTCGGCAAGCCACCTGCAGTTCACGCTTGCGCACGGCGGGCTGATCGGCTTTGCCGGCGCGTCGGCCACATTCGGACCGCTGCTCGCCGATACCTCGCACTGGTTCCTGCGCCGGCGCGGGCTTGCGGTCGCGATCGCTGCGAGCGGCAACTACTTCGCCGGCACCCTGTGGCCGCCGGTGGTGCAGGCGCTGATCGACCACGTCGGCTGGCGCCACGCGCACATCGCGATCGGCATCTTCTGCCTGGCGACGATGCTGCCGCTGGCGCTTTTGCTGCGCCGGCGTGCGCCGCTGCACGATGACCCGGACGGCACGCAGGCGTACCCGGTTCCGCTGCGTCCGCTCGGGCTGAACCGCAGCGCGCTGCAGGCGCTTCTGGTTGTCGCCGGCGTCTCGTGCTGTGTCGCGATGTCGATGCCGCAGGTGCATATCGTCGCTTACTGCGCCGACCTCGGCTATGGCGCGGCACGCGGCGCCGAGATGCTGTCGCTGATGCTCGCCTGCGGGATCGTCAGCCGGCTCGCGTCGGGCTGGATCGCGGACCGGATCGGCGGCCTGGCCACGCTTCTGCTCGGATCCACGCTGCAGGGCGTGGCGCTGTTGCTTTACGTGCCGTTCGATGGCCTGACGTCGCTGTATGTGATCTCGGCCCTGTTCGGGCTGTTCCAGGGCGGCATCGTGCCGTCGTACGCGATCATCGTGCGCGAATACTTCCCGCCGCAGGAAGCCGGCGCGCGCGTCGGCACGGTGCTGATGGCCACGCTGGCCGGCATGGCGCTCGGCGGCTGGTTGTCGGGCGCCGTCTTCGACCTGACCGGCTCCTACCGCGTCGCCTTCCTCAACGGCATCGGCTGGAACCTGCTCAATCTGTCGATCGCCGGCTGGCTGCTGGCGCGTGCGCGCAGCGGACCGCGCATCGGCACCGTCGCAGCATGAGGCAAAGCGAGCTGCCGCCGCTGCAATCCGGGCCCGCGGCGTGGCGCGGGCCGGAACTCGCTGCGCGCAACGATTGGATCTTGCATCTCGCACCCGCCGAAATCGCCGAGCTCGAAGCCGCGATGCGCAGAGCGCTCGAACACGAGCTCGACGTCGCGCAACTCGCGCGCGAGGATTTTCCGCTGCCCATGCTCGGCGAGCGGCTCGTCCAGCTGCGGCACGAGCTGCTGCACGGGCGCGGCTTCGCGCTGCTGCGCGGATTGCCGATCGAGCGCTACTCGCCGCTCGAGGTCGCCACGATCTTCCTCGGCCTCGGCAGCCATCTCGGCCGCGCGCGCTCTCAGAACGCCAAGGGGCATGTACTCGGTCATGTGTGCGACCTGGGACTGTCCAGCAGCGATCCAAGCGTGCGCATCTACCAGACGCACGAGCGGCAGACGTTTCACACCGATTCGTGCGACGTGGTCGGCCTGCTCTGTCTACGCGACGCAAGGTCGGGCGGCGATTCGCTGCTGGTCAGCGCGCTCACCATCTTCAACGAGATGCGCGCCAGGCGGCCGGAGCTGCTCGCGCGGCTGCTCACGCCGATGGCGCACGACCGTCGCGGCGAGTTGCCCGCCGGCCAGCAGCCGTTCTTCATGATCCCGGTCTTCAGCTGGCACGCGCGTGCGCTGACGGTCTTCTATCAGCGCCAGTACTTCGACAGCGCGCAGCGCTTCCCCGACGCGCCGCGGCTGTCGCCCGAGGACATCGCGGCGCTCGACGCGTTCGACGCGCTTGCCAACGATCCACGTCTGAACCTGGCGATGCGGCTGGCGCCGGGCGACATGCAGTTCGTGCACAACCACACGCTGCTGCACGATCGCACCGCGTTCGAGGATTGGCCCGAGCCGGGTCGCCGGCGTCACCTGCTGCGCTTGTGGCTGGCCTGCCCGGGGGCGCGCAAGCTGCCGCCGGCGTTTGCGGCGCGCTATGGATCGATCGAGATCGGCGACCGCGGCGGCATCATCGTGCCGGGGACTCGGCTGAACGCGCCGCTCGAACCGGTCTGAAGCGGCAATGGGTCGCACGATTCGGCGTATGGTGTGAATTCGTCGTACGAGAGCGCGGCGGGAGGGCAAGCGGTGCCGGGTTTGCTTCGAACAGTGTCCATCGTCGTCGCGGGCGCGGTCTTGCTCGTCGCGACCGCGGCGGCTCAGACACACGTGCCGCTCGACGAGGCGCACGCGCATGCGCTGCTGGACGCGGTGGTGCAGGTGCACGCGCATGCGCTGCCCGATGCGCGCTCGAACGAGGCGCTTGGTCGAGAACGCACCGGCTCGGGCGTTGTCATCGACGAGCGCGGCCGCGTGCTGACCATCGGCTATCTGGTGATCGAGGCGCAAGACGTCGAATTGAAGACCAGCGCGGATCGCACCGTGCCCGCACGGGTGCTCGCCTACGATCAACCGACGGGCTTCGCGCTGCTCGAGCCGCTCGCTCCGCTTGGCGTGAAGCCGATCGCCATGGGTTCGTCGAGCGCGCTGCGACCGAACGACGTGCTGATGACGCTGACACCCGGCGGGCCGAAAGCCGCGGCGCTGACGCGCCTGGTCATCAAACGGCCATTCACCGCCAACTGGGAATACCTGCTCGACGAGGCACTGTTTGTCGCCCCTCCTACCGACGCCTGGGCGGGCGCGGCATTGATCAATCGCGACCTGCAGCTGGTCGGCATCGGATCGCTGCTGGTGCGGGACGTCGACCCTGAGGGCGAGAACGAGGCCGAGCCGGGCAACATGTTCGTGCCGATCGATCTCGTCAAGCCAGTCCTTGCGGACCTGATCGCGCACGGCCAGCGCAAGGGACCGCCGCGACCGTGGCTCGGACTGGCGACGGCGGAAATCCGCGGCTATCTGGTCGTCACGCGTGTCAGCAGCGACGGTCCGGCCGAGCAGGCCGGCGTGCGGCAAGGTGACCTCGTTCTTGCGGTCGGCGACAAGCCGGTCACGTCGCGGGAGCAGCTGTATCGGACGGTGTGGGACCTGGGCGCCGCCGGCGTCGAGGTGCCCCTGACGCTGCTGCGTGGTGCGGAGGTGCTGGACGTGACGCTGAAGTCGGTCGACCGCGCGGCCTATTTCCGCCAACCGGCGCGGCAGTGACTCGCCCCTCTGCAATGCGCGGCGGGATTGC
>JBAIYN010000365.1:0-2111 GCA_037915775.1 Burkholderiales bacterium
GTGCTCCACGTGCCGCAGGTCGGCATAGCCCACGAACACGGGCCGGCGATTGAGGAAACGGACCGCCGCGGGCACGATGCGCATCAGCGGCAGGACGACTGCCACGACCGGAACGGCGAGCGTGAAAATGCGCTGCAGCAGCACCGCCAGCCAAAGCGGCAGGTAGCGGCGCAGCAGGCCGGGGCCGCTGCGCGCGTAAAGCAGCGCGTGGGCGGACATCGGCACCTCGTCCACCGGATTCAAGTGCGGAAATTCGCCGCGCTTCTCGAACAGCCCGCGGCTGCCATGGATCTCGCGCGCAGCGTCGACGAGGAGCTCGACCACCGCGGGATGCAGGTCCGCGCGCACCGCGATCATCACCGTGGTTCCGATCAGCGCGATGTCGCGATCGGGAATGTTGCGCGCGAGGTCGATCGCCCCCGCGGGCAGATCCAGGCGCACGATGTGCGCGAAGCGCCTCGCGAATGCGTCGGCGCGCGGGAACTCGGCCAGCCGGATGCCCGGCGAGCGAAGCACCTCCTCGAAGCGGCGGCTCAGGATGCCCTCTCCATGGAAGGCGACGTCGATTTCCTGGCGCACCAGCGCCTGCAGCGATTCATCCGCGGACAGCTGCAGAAGCCTCGTGTTCTCGGGCGTAATCCCGCTCGCAGCGAGGAGCGGCGCGAGCGCCAGCTCGATGCCGCTGCCCGGCGCGCCGACCGCGACGCGTTTGCCCTTGAGCTCGTCGACCGACCGGATCGCGGAATCGCCGCGCTTGAGCCCCCATAAGGGCACGTACGTCAGGTTCGACACGTCGGCGATGTCCCTCGCGCGCGCGGCCGGCACCGTGCCTGCGATCAGGAACGCCGCATCGACGCCCGCGGCGCGACTGACCAGGAGTCCGGCGTTTTCGCCGGCGCCGCGCGTAGCCCGCACTTCGACCTCGATGCGCTCCCTCGCCAGGATCTCGCGATAGCGCTGCCCGAGCGCGTACAGGGCGCTGCCCTCGGGACCCGCGGCGAGAACGATCCGCGCGGGCGGCGTCGGCTCAAGGAACTGGCTCGCCACCCAGAACGAGCCGACGATCAGCGCGAGCGAGGGCAGCGCGATCAGCGCCAGGGACTGCAGGCGCAGGCCCGTGAACTCCTCGAAGCGGGAAACGTGGCGCGGCTCCACAAACCGGTGCGATCGCCTGATGCGACGGCAGCACTATCGCCCGTGGCCGCCTCGGCGGTTTGATGTGCGTCAACTTACTCGATCACATAGTCGGCGCACTCTTGACACGCGCTACCGTCCGGTCGGCATGGGCTAGCGCGAGCGCCGCTGCAGGCGGAAATTGCATCGCGTTTCTGCCTCAAGTTACTTCAGGACGACCGGCAGGCGGCGCGGGCCACGCACCGTGCCTTCGGACCACTTCACCTTTGCGCCATCTGCTAGCCGGAATTCTGGGAAGCGCGCCAGCCATTCCTCCACTGCGACCGTCATTTCCATGCGCGCAAGATTCGAGCCCAGGCAGCGGTGACGTCCCAGGCCGAACGCAGCGTGCCGGTTCTCAGCGCGATCAATTCGAACTGTGTCTGCGTCCGGGAACATTTCGGGATCGCGATTCGCCGCCGGGAATGAAAGCAGCACCTGTCCGCCTACCTTGAACGTGCAACCACCAACAGTCGTTTCCTTTACCACCTCGCGTGCCATCGTGACCGGCGCATACGCGCGCAGGAACTCCTCAATGGCTGTCGCCATGAGGGCGGGCTCCTGAGCCAGTCGGCGCCTGTCCTCGGGATGCGTCGCTAGGTGCCAGAGGCTCGCGCCGATGGCACTCCACGTCGTGTCGATTCCTGCGATGAGTATGAGCCGCAGCGTGCCGAGCAGGTGCGGCTCCGATAGCGGCTGCCCATCCATGCGCGCATCCAGCAGAAAGCTGATCAGGTCGTCGCCGCGTTTTGCCTTCCGAGCTTCTACATGACCCTGGAAGTAATGCGTGAGTTCTTGCAAGGTCTGGAGTGCCACCGCGGGGTTGGTCGGGCCGATTTCCAGAATGCGGTGGATCCAGTCGCGGAAGCGGTCACCATCGGCCTCCGGCAGCCCCAGCATATGGGCAATCACCCGAACCGGGATGTGCTGGGAGTACT
>JBAIYN010000068.1:0-3543 GCA_037915775.1 Burkholderiales bacterium
AGCGCCAGCAGCACGTAACCGAACAACGTCAGATGCGCGAACAGCACGTCCTTCCATACGATCCCCGTATAGGCGAGGACGATCGGGTTCAGCAGCACCGCTGCCGCGACCACGCCACCGAGCAGACCCACAGACCGCCCGAACAGCCGCAGCAGCAACAGCAGCGATGCCGTGTACAGCGCCTGGTTCAGCAGCACGAACAGCGCGGCACCCGGTACCAGGCGGTCCATCTCCCCGAGCAGCAGCGACATCATCGGCGGGTGATATGAGATGAACTGATGCGTACGGCCCTCGTACAGCTGCACGATCGAGTCGACCGACAGATGCCCCGGCACGCCGTAGGCGATCGCGACGATGGCTTGCGCGAATATCGCAAATAAGACCAACCCCGTGCCAATCCGATTCGACGCAACAGCCAGCGAAGCGAAGGGACGGGTCATCGACGGAGCTTCAGGTTGCCGACCCGATGACCGAGCGGGTCCGCGCAAAGGAATTCAGCGACGCGTAGCAGTAACCGACTGCGCCAGTGGAGCTTTCCATCTCGATACGCAGCGGAACCCCTTGTTGCCTGGCGCGCGGCCCAAGTCGGACCGTCCAGCCGTGGGCCTGTCCGAGCAGGCCCGGGTAGTACGACAGCAGATCATTGCGGGCCGCCACGACACGGCCAACCGCGACGCGTTCCTCGCCCAGGAATGCCTCGCAACGTCGGATCCCGTGACCCGGATTGGGATCGATCGCCCAACCGCTGAACACGATCTCGTCGTTCGTCATTTCGCCATGTTCGAAACCGCCGAGCGGCGTGGTCCGCAGATCGAGCGCAGACAGATCAACGTCTCGGCCAGCAACGACATACAGATCCTGATTCTCGTAGAGACCCTTGTGAAACTTCCGGTAGTGCACGTTGCCCGAGGGGTCGCAGCGCTCAATTTGGCGCGCAACGTACGGTTCGGTGACGTAAGTCATTCCATACACATCCGTCCCGAGCGAATCGCTTTCGCTGGACTCGAGGTAGCTCAGTCCGCCCGCCGAGGGCCGGTTGCCCTTCGGCAGCAAGGTTTCGTCGTGCACCGAAAAGATCATCACGCCGCGCGGTCCGACCAACTCGAACAGACGGCGCAGCCAACGCCCGAACAACGCATCCGGCAGATGAGAAAAGACCGAGCCCACGAACACGATCGACTGCGGCGATGAAAAGGCGAAGCGGTCCGGGTCACGCACCGACACCAGCGCGTTGACCCCGAACGTCTCGGCCTGCCAGGCAACTGCGTTCGGATAGATGTCGGCGACCCAGATGCGCTGCCGGTCCACGTGCTGAACCAGCGAACGCGTCAAGCGGCCATAGCCGGAGCCAAAGTCGAGCGTCGACTGCAAGCTCGCAAAACCGCCGAGAATCTTCTGGACGATCTGCTGGTACACATCGAACATGCGCAGCGCCGACTCGATGTACTTGAACAGGGCGATATTTGGATCGTTGGCGTAGCCCGGCAGAATCGCCTTGTTGAACATCTCGTCGGCAGCAGAGATTTCGGTGCAAAAACCATGCGGATCACGCGCCTTTCGGCGCAGAAGATCGGCGACGAAGCCGCGATAGTCGGCGTTCAGGTCCTCGAGTTTCATCGTCACTCCATCAGCATTTACGACTGCGTCAGCGCGGAAAGATCGTTCGGTAAATCCGCGACAGGCGGCGCGCAAAGCGATACGTGCGCGAGCGCCGGATCAGCTCCAGCTCCCTTACCGCGCCAAGCGCAGCCTGCAACTGGTCGCCCGACGGCGGACGCCGCTGCAGGAAGCCATAGGTCGCCGGCATCTCGTGCGCGCCATTGGCGCGGAACCACTCGAGGTAACTGCCCGCGCCTGCCGCATACGGGTCCGGAAACGCCTGTCTCACGTCGACGCGCAGCCGGTACAGCACGCGTTCGTCGCGGCCGATCGGCGTGCCGTCCGCATAGGTGCCCCACGCCCACTTGGCGTCGCCGATCTGCCGCTGCCCTTCCTCGTCGCAGCGCGCGAGGTACCACGCGAGGAACTGCTGCACCATCGGCGACTGCCTGCCGTAGACCTCGAGCATCGCGGCGAGCGCGCCCTTGTCGAGCCCGGAGAAGTGATAGAAGCCCAGCGGCTCGCCGTTGACAGTCAGCCGATCGGGTACTTCGCCTTCGACGCGCCGGTTGGCGATGTTCCACGTCGCGACGTTGTAGCGCGGCGAGCGCAGAACCTGCACGCGGTCGAACAGCGCGGGCGCCAGATCGGCCCAGCGCTGGTCGGTGAAGAGTCCGCCTGGAATGAAATCCTCGCACCATCCGAGCAGCCGCTCGGCCCACCAGTCGGCGAAACGAGCACCCTCCGCATCGAAGCGCACTGCGAGGAATCCGAGGTTGTAGACACCGTGCTTCAGCGCCGAGATCTCGTTGTCCTCGACCGCGCGCGGCGTGGTGTCGGGATCGGTCAGGTGCGGCGTCAGCAGCACGCTCGCCGACTGCAGGCGCTGCACGAGTTCCGACAGGTCGCCCGCAACGCAGATGTCGGGGTCGAAGTAGATCACGACGTCGGCGCCGTTGCGGCGCGCGATCTCGCGCAGCGCATGCCCCTTCACGGCCGTACACAGTTCGACGATCGTGTGGCCGAACGCCCACGCGCGAAAGTCGGGAATGGGCAGATCGCGCGATGCAATCACACCGTCGAAGTGCGGCGACTTCAGCCATTCGCCCGCGGGCGGCTCGTCCGACAGTACGACGTGGAAAGACCAGTCGGGATGGCGCGCCTTCAGGCTCGCTGCGAGCACGCGCGCCTTCGGGATGTAGTTGGTCGTGATGCTGGTGAAGGCGTGGATCTTCATCGGGACGCGTCCGTTTGCCTGGCCGCGTACGCCAGCATCGCGTCGAGCGCGGAAGCCGCACTGACCTGCGCCGCGACCATGCCGCGCGCATATGCGCGCACACGCTCGCCCTGCGCACCAAGGTCGAACGCGCAGATCGGAAGATCCAGGCTCATCAGTTCGGACAGCACGTACGAAAACGTCTCCGGGCAAATCGACGGGAACAGCACGCAGTTGACGCGATGCGCCGCCAGCAGGCGCGGGAGCTGCTCCGCGCGGTAGGCGCCGGTGACGGTCAGCGCGGCAGGCGGCGTCCGGCTCGGCAGCTGACCGATCAGCGTGACCGGAATCGACAAGCCGCGCCGCGCGATCTCCTCGACCAGCTGCTCGACGATCACGGCCCCCTTCGCCTCCGACAGCGAGCCCACGATGCCGATCCGTAATCCGCCCGACCTGTCGAGCGGCACGCTCGTACCCGCAGGCCAGCGCGGCACGTCGTGCGGCTCGACCAGGATGCGCTCCGCCGACCGTGGATACCCACGCGCAAACAGCGCGGCCGCCGCACCACTGAACGCGATCACGCGGTCGGCCGCGTCGATGGCCGGATCCCAAGCGTCGCGCCACGCGCGCATGCCGAATTCGCCCTTGTGCGGGTCGAAGCGGTTGTCTTTCAGGCATCGCTCGCATTCCGCGATATCGGACGGCACGCCGCAATGGCGCGCCTCGGC
>JBAIYN010000281.1:0-2840 GCA_037915775.1 Burkholderiales bacterium
CGCAGAACTTCCTCGCGTTCTTCCGCCGCGACTACAAGCGCGTCGCCGAACTGCATGTCGAAAGCGGCTGGGTTCCGCCGGCCACGCGCGTCGACGAGCTGGAAAGCGCGATCCGCGCGGTGTGCGAGCCGATCTTCGATCGCCCGCTGAAGGACATCTCTTTCGCGCAGGTGCTGCTGCGGCTGTTCGAAGCCTCGCGCCGCTTCAATGTCGAAGTGCAGCCGCAGCTCGTGCTGCTGCAGAAGACCCTGCTCAACATCGAAGGGCTGGGCCGGCAGCTCGATCCCGAGCTCGACCTGTGGAAGACGGCCAAGCCGTTCCTCGAGCGCTGGATGCAGGCGCAGGTCGGCTTCAAGGGACTGGAGGAGCGCCTGCGCCACGAGGCGGTGCAGTGGAGCCATCTGCTGCCGCAGCTGCCGCGGCTGGTGCATCAGGCGCTGACCGACACCACGCACCGCGACCGCATGTATGCCGAGCTGCATGCGCTGCGCCTCGAGACGCAGCGGCGCAATCGGCTGCTGCTGGTTGGAGTCACCTGCATCGCCACGCTGGCGCTGGTCGTCGCCTGGATGTTCTTCGGCTTTCCTTTGGCGGGGCGCTGACGCCGCCTGGAGGCACTTGACGGTCCGGGGCAAGACGGGTCGCGCTGCCGCATAATCGCGGCTGCCCGCGATACGACATGGCCCTGCTCGAGATCCAGAACGTCACCCGCCGCTTCGGTTCGATGGCCGCGGTCGATGGCGTGTCGCTGTCGATCGAGGCGGGCGAATTCTTCACGCTGCTCGGGCCGTCGGGCTGCGGCAAGACCACGCTGCTGCGGATGGTCGCGGGTTTCGACGTTCCCGACGGCGGCCGGATCCTGCTGGAGGGCAAGGACCTCGCCGGCGTCCCGCCCGAGCGCCGCAACGTCCGTACGGTATTCCAGAGCTACGCGCTGTTTCCGCACATGACGGTGGCGGCCAACGTCGCCTTCCCGCTGAAAATGGCGAAGACGCCGGTGGCGGAGCGCGACGCCAAGGTGCAGGAGGCGCTGCGCGACGTGCAACTGGAGGCGCTTTCACTGCGCTTTCCGCACGAACTGTCGGGCGGGCAGCGCCAGCGCGTGGCGATCGCGCGCTCGCTCGTCACCCATCCTGCGCTGATGCTGCTCGACGAGCCGCTCGCCGCGCTCGACGCCAAGCTGCGCGAGCAGATGCAGATCGAGCTGATCAACCTGCAGAAGGAGGTCGGCATCACGTTCGTGTACGTGACGCACGACCAGAGCGAGGCGCTCGCGTTGTCGCACCGGATCGCGGTGATGAACAAGGGCCGCATCGAGCAGCTCGACGAGCCGTCGAGGATCTATTCGTTCCCGAAGAACCGCTTCGTCGCCGACTTCATCGGCCAGTGCAATATCCTCGAGGCGACCGTGCGCGACCGTGCCGGCGGCGTGGCCGAACTGGAACTGCCCGGCATCGGGCGCGCCTTCGCCATGCTCGACCCGGCGCTGGGCACCGGGACGCACGGCGCGCTCGCGCTGCGGCCCGAGAAGGTCGCGATCAACCCGAGCGGACACCCGAAAACCGACGGCGACAACCACGTCTCCGGCAGCGTGACGGACTTCCTGTACCTGGGCGACGTGACGATCTATCGGGTGGCGCTCGCGTCGGGGCAGAAGATCGAGGCGATGCGCGCCAATTCGGCATCTGGCCGGGCGCGCTTCTTCGAGGTCGGCGACGCGGTCGACGTGGCCTGGCAGGTCGACGCCGGCCATTTCCTGGTCGACTGACGTGGCGACGGGCGCGCGTGGCAAATGGCTGGTGGGCGGGCCGCCGCTTGCCTACCTGCTCTTCTTCTTCGCGGTGCCGTGCCTGCTGATGCTGCTGGCCAGCGTGCGGGCGCCGGGCGAATTCGGCGGTCTCGCGCCGCTGGTGTCGGACAGCGGCAAGCTGAACCTGACCTGGGCCAGTTACTCGCGCTTCTTCAGCAGCCCGATCTTCATCGAGCTGTTCGGCAAGTCGCTCTGGTACGCGGGAATCACGACCGCGCTGTGCCTCGCGGTCGCGTATCCGCTGTCGATGCTGATTGCGGCAAGCGCGAAGAAATATCGCGACCTGCTGCTGCTGCTGGTGATCCTGCCCTTCTGGAGCAACTTCCTGATCCGCGTCTATGCCTGGATGATCATCCTCGGCCCGCAATGGGCGCTGGCCAGGATCATCAACTGCGTGCTCGGCCTGTTCGGCGCGGAACCGGTGACACTGATGTTCTCGCCGTTCGCGGTGATCGTGGTGCTGGTCTACGTGCACCTGCCGTTCATGGTGCTGCCGCTGTACGCCAACCTGGAAAAGCACGATCCGGCGCTGATCGACGCCGCGCAGGATCTGGGTGCCGGCCCGTGGCAGCGCTTCTGGCACGTGACCTGGCCGCTGTCGCTGCCGGGTGTGTTCGCCGGCGCCGCGCTGGTGTTCATTCCGGCGTTCGGCATCTTCGCGGTCCCCGACCTGGTCGGCGGCACCGACGGCATCATGATCGGCAACGTGATCAAGCAGCAGTTCCTCGAGACGCGCGACTGGCCGTTCGGATCGGTGCTGTCCATCGTGTTGACCGTGGCGGCGCTCGGGATCACGGCGCTGGCGGCGCTCGCGGCGCGGCCGCGGCGGAGCGCCGCATGAACCGCAGGACGCCGGCATGGATGTGGGCCTGCGCGGCGGCTGCCTACGTGTTCCTGTACGCGCCGCTCGTCGTCGTGGTCGTGTTCTCGTTCAACGACAGCAAGCTGAACGCACAGTGGGTCGGCTTCACAACCGCGTGGTACGTGAAGCTGTTCCACAACGAGGAGATGATGCTGGCGGCGCGCAATT
>JBAIYN010000612.1:0-3567 GCA_037915775.1 Burkholderiales bacterium
TGTATGCGGCGCGCTTTCCGCTGCTGTACCGCTGGATGGGACCGAACGCGCAGGATTTCGCGAATGCGCAGCCAAGTGCGGCGGACCTGGGTGCGACGGCCTGGGTCAACGCGTATCGCAGCGGCGACTACGTTGGCCGTGCGATCTGGACGACCGCGAACGACGAAGCGATCTTTCGCGTGGCCGCGATCGGCCGCGACGGAGCCGTGCAAGCGAGGCGCGCCGGCGACCGCAGCGAGTTCTGCCTCGGCGCGGGCGCCCACACGCACTACTTCAGCAGCGACGCTCTCGCGCTCGCGATGGAAATCGATCGGCTGATCGCAACGCGCTGGCAATAGCCCGTCGCGTCGCAACCGGAGCGACGCCAGTCTCAGACAGAAATCGATTTCCCGCTCGGGCTGCGGCGCGGCTGCTTGAGGTCACCGAAGTCCTGGACCAGGAACGCTGGCACCGAATGAAGACCGACCGTCTGCGCCGCGCGCCAGCGGCGCTCGCCGTGGACGATGACATAGCCGTTGCCGGTTTGCCGCAATAGGACCGGCCGCAGCATGCCATGCCGGCGAATGCTGTCGGCGAGCTCTTCGATCTGGTGCGGTTGATACCCTTCGCTGCGAGGGTCGGGGTGGATCGCGGAACAAGGAATCTGCTGCAACAACATGCTGTCTCCCGCTTCGATCGCTGGACTGCAACGAGCTGTGTGACAGGCGCAGTGTGGCGCAGGTTCATTAATCCCCGATGACGTGCGATGCCGCGTTCGCGCGAAGCCTGGAACTGGCGGCCGGGGATTCCCTTTCGTGCAGCTTTGTGCTCGCCGATATGCACGTCGTGCTGCAGCTTCGATCGATAGACGAAGAATCGATTCGCGAGTGTCTTGCCGTGGCGCAGAGGCACAAGGCGCCTTCGCGTTAGATTGAAGGCGAGTTGTCCCGGCGGCGCATGGCGTCGATCGACGGAGAGTAGGGCGTATCGATCCGTGATTCCGGGGGCTTGCGTGATGGAGCAAGTTGCAGATGCAGGACGATGGATTCGAAACGAGCGGCCGTGCCTGTGGCCCGCTGCGCACACGGAGCAATGCGAACGATCGCGCCTCACGTCGTCGCATCTCGGCGGGTGCCTTTGCAGCGCTGCTTCTCGCAGCATGCGGTGGCAGCGATGGCCCGGCGCCGGCGATATTGAGCGGTGTCGTCGTCAAAGGGCCCGTGATCGGGGGCGAAGTCTGCGCAAGCCGGATCGTTCAGGGAGTCGTGGACCGCGCAAGTGCCATTTGCGGCGCGCTCGATGCGGCTGGAGCGTTCCGTCTGCAAGTGCCGCCCGCCAGCGGCGATTATCTGGTCGAGGCAAGCCGGGTCCGCTATCTGGACGAAGCGGCCGCAGGCGCTCCGGCTGAGCTGGCCACAACGCTCGCGACGGTCGTCACGGCGCCGCTGGCCGGAAGCGTCGTGCAGGCGCCGATCACCGCGCTGACTGAGATTGCGGTCCAGTCCCTGCGGACGAAGGGACTGCCGCTGAATGCGTCGAACCATGCATCGGAGTGGCGGCGACTAGGTGTCGTCTTCGGTCTTTCTGCAGCCGAACTGTCCGCGCTGCCGCTGTTCGATGCGTCCGTGCGGCCGACAAACGCGAGCGCAGCCGCCACGGCATCGATCGCCGTCTATGCACGCAGCGGCGGTCTGCCGATTGCCGAGACGCTCTCCGCCTTCGCCTCCGCCATGGCGCAGCCTGAACCGGATGGTCAATTGCTGAGTCTCAACGATGGCCTGATCGAGGCAGCCCGCGTCGCCTTTGCCGACGCCGGGCTGGAAACCCGGCCGTTGCGCGTCTTCGGGTATGGTGCTGTCTTCGGCGAGGCGCTGCCGATCGATGCGAATCGCGTCTGCCAGATGACGGCGACGGGCGTCGACACACAGATCTTCATGCCGATGCTGGTCGAAGCAGTTCACTACACGATCTGCATTCAGAGCATGCCCGCCGGCGCGGTGTGCGGCGAGGCATTGCAGCGCACGCTCGACTATCGGTGGCTGCCCACGAACACTGGCAACGCCAGCCTGTCGACCGTGCTGACACGCGCAGTTGCGGCATTTCGTTCCGACTTTGAGCGCTATCGGTACTCCTACGATCTGTCCTGTGATTCCGCGCCGACGTTCCGGACCTACTACATGAACGGCCAGCTGTTTCCGCTCTGAGCTGGTCTCTCGTTGCAGTCGGCGACGCCGTTCGTGGCGGTAGTACGCGGCCATGCCGCGGGAACGATCGCCCGGGTGCTGGGATGTCGTTGACAGGCCCGAGTGGGCCAGCGGTTGCTGGCCGGGGGTCCGAGTCGACGTTGCACAAAGGACGAACCCGGCGCGCACGCGTGAAGACGTGCGCGGCACCGGGACACGTGAGCGAGGCGTTCCCTATGCGCTTG
This sequence comes from Burkholderiales bacterium, assembly GCA_037915775.1. Classification (GTDB taxonomy): domain Bacteria; phylum Pseudomonadota; class Gammaproteobacteria; order Burkholderiales; family Burkholderiaceae_F; genus JAKOQB01. The sequence goes on from JBAIYN010000612.1 coordinate 2,408, forward strand.
TCGAAAGCGAGCCGCCGACGCTCGATTGCGGCGAGGCCGTGGCTCCGCCGCCGAGGCTTTGCAGCAGCGCTTGCAGCAATTGCGCCAATGACGCGTCTGGCCGTTGATCTGGGCCGGTCTCCGATGTTGATGCCGCTTGCGCGGCGGACCCGGGCGAACCGGGCGAGGCGACGTTTTGCGCCACCGTCCCGTTCGTCGACGCGGCCGCCAGGTAGTTCTGGATCAGTGCCCGGAGACGATCGCTGCGGCCGGCGCCCGCGGTGTCCACGCCGCCCGAACTCGAAGACGCCGATGCGGCGGGCGCCGCTGCGGTGGTGGCGGCGGTGGCGGGATCGAGCCCGGGAACGCGAGCGAGCGCGGCGGGAATGTCGGATTCGGCAACTCCGAGTAAGCGAGCCTTCTGCGCGATATCGTTGTAGCCGGCTCCGGTGCGGCTCATCGTGCCCATGGCTGCCTCGAAGAAATCCCGTTTTTGCTCGTCCGGCCACTGCGCGTACGGCTGCGAATAGTCCCAGCCCTTCAACGCACTGAACAGCCCTTGCGTCTCCGGATCCTGACCAAATGGAACGACCTTGGATGGGTCGATGACCGTAGGCGACACGACGGCGGCCGACGCGCCCGACGCCGTCGATCCGGACGCGGAAAGCGTGACCAGCGTGCTTGCGCCACCCGCGTCCTGGGGTGCGGTCGTCGACGTCTGTTCGGCTTTCAGTTCGCTGACGATCTGGCGCAGCAGCGCGCGCATTGCGTGAGATTTGTCCGGGTGGGGATGACGGTTGGAAACCGCATGGCGCTGGCCGGACAACAGCCGGTCAACACTGCCGAGATTCGCGGTGGATGACATCGAATTCCTCCTGCTGGCGTTGTCGAGTTGGCCGTGCGACGACGGGCGAACCGATCGAGCGCCGAAGTTTGGAAGAAGGCCCTCAGTCGGCGCGGTGGCCAATGACGCTGCTTTCTACATCCAACGCGTTCATGGCGATCGCTGGAATTGGGGCGCGATTTTGGCAATCGAGGCGGCGCCGATCGTTGAGGCTGATTCCGGCGGAATCTGGCGTCCACGTGGTCGCGCGGCGAGGCGGCGCCGGGTACTCTGGAAGTGGCACGACGAGCAACGCCGTTTGGAGCCACAGGACGCGCTCGTGCGTCGGGTCATGGAC
>JBAIYN010000168.1:0-2877 GCA_037915775.1 Burkholderiales bacterium
GAAAGCCGGCCTGTGCGGTTTCTCGGTGTCGCACCTGCGGCTGCCCGACGCGCGCCGGCCGTGGGAGAGCGACCGCGACGTGACCGGGACAGCGCCGACCGAGGCCGACTACGGCTTTCCCACGCGCATCGCCGATGCGTTGGCGATAATGATCGAAGGTCCGATCGGCGCCGCGTCGTTCAACAACGAGTTCGGCCGGCCCAACCTGCTCGGCTACTTCCGCGCATTCGAGGCCAACGTCGGCGGCAAGCGCTACGGCTATCACAAGCCGATCATGATCGCGGGAGGTGTGGGCAACATCCGCGCCGACCAGTCGCACAAGCGCGACCTGCCCGACGGTGCACTGCTGATCCAGCTCGGCGGGCCGGGCATGCGGATCGGACTCGGCGGGGGCGCGGCATCGAGCATGGGCGCGGGCGCGAATACCGAACAGCTCGACTTCGATTCGGTCCAGCGCGGCAATGCCGAGATCCAGCGCCGCGCGCAGGAGGTGATCGACCGCTGCTGGGCGCTCGGTGACGGCAATCCGATCCTTTCGATCCACGATGTCGGGGCCGGCGGGCTGTCCAATGCGCTGCCGGAGCTTGCGGACAGCGCGAAGAAGGGCGCCCGCATCGATCTCGCGAAGATCCCGGTCGAGGAAAGCGGGATGAGCCCGCTGGAGATCTGGTGCAACGAGGCGCAGGAACGCTATGCGCTGGCGATCGCGCCCGAGGCGCTGCCGGCGTTCGACTGGCTGTGCCGCCGCGAACGCTGCCCGTACGCGGTGGTCGGCCGGATCGACGCCGACGGCCAACTGGTGGTCGCGCGCGCCGACGCTGCGGCCGTCGACATGCCGATGAGCGTGCTGCTCGGCAAGCCGCCGAAGTTGCATCGCAAGGTCGAGCACCTGGCGCGCGCGCTGCCGGCGATCGACGTCGTCGGCCTGAAGATCGATCAGGTCGCGCTCGACTTGCTGCGCCACCCGACCGTGGCGAGCAAGGGCTTCCTGATCACGATCGGCGACCGCAGCGTGGGCGGCCTCAATTGCCGCGACCCGATGGTCGGCCCGTGGCAGGTGCCGGTCGCGGATTGCGCGGTCACGCTGCTGGACTTCGACGGTTACGCCGGCGAGGCGATGGCGATGGGCGAGCGCTCGCCCCTGGCGATCATCGACGCCGCCGCCTCCGCGCGCATGGCGATCGGCGAGGCGCTGACGAACATCGCATCGGCCGACGTCGATCTTTCCCGCGTGAAGCTGTCGGCCAACTGGATGGCCGCGTGCGGCGTGCCGGGCGAGGATGCGCTGCTGTTCGACGCGGTCGCGGCCGCGAGCGAGCTGTGCCTGAAACTGAACGTCAGCATTCCGGTCGGCAAGGACTCGTTGTCGATGAAGACCGCGTGGCGGGACGGCAAGGAAGACAAGGTCGTCTCGGCGCCGGTGTCGCTGATCGTGTCGGCCTGCGCGCCGGTCGACGACGTGCGCCGGTCGCTGACGCCGCAGCTCGCGACCGACTGCGACGAAACGGTGCTGATCCTGATCGACCTTGGCGCGGGCCGGATGCGGCTTGGCGGCTCGATGCTCGCGCAGGTCACGCAGCAGGTCGGCAACAGCGCGCCGGACCTCGACGAACCGGACCGGCTCGCCGCCGCGATCCGCGCGGTGCGCGCGCTGGCGCTCGAGGGGAAGCTGCTCGCATATCACGACCGCAGCGACGGCGGCCTCTTCGCGACCGTGTGCGAGATGGCGTTTGCCGGCCACTGCGGCGTGACGTTGAACATCGACGTGCTGGCGATGGATCCGTTTGCGTCCGACTGGGGCGATTTCAAGATCCGTCCGGAACAGGTTGCCGTGCGGCGTGCCGAGCTGGCGCTGTCGGTGCTGTTCAATGAGGAACTCGGAATCGTGGTGCAGGTTCGCGACGCCGAAAAAAGTGCAGTGATGAACGCGCTGCGTGCCGAAGGCCTGGGAGCGATCTCGCACATCATCGGCAAGCCGAATGCGCGCGACGTGATCGAAGTCTGGAACGACGCCAAGGCGATCTTCAGCAAGCCCAGGGCCGAGCTGCAGCAGGCCTGGAGCGAGGTGTCGTGGCGTATCGCGCGGCTGCGCGACAACCCGGCCTGCGCCGATGCCGAATATGCTCGCGCGACGGATGCCGATGATCACGGGCTGTCGCTATCGCTCGGCTTCGATCCCGCAGAAGACATCGCCGCGCCGTACATCGCTACCGGCGCCCGGCCGCGCATCGCGATCCTGCGCGAGCAGGGCGTGAACAGCCAGTACGAAATGGCTGCGGCGTTCGATCGCGCCGGCTTCACCGCGGTCGACGTGCACATGACCGATCTGCTCGCCGGCCGGGCGCGGCTCGCCGACTTCAAGGGCTTCTCCGCCTGCGGCGGATTCTCGTACGGCGATGTGCTCGGCGGCGGCGGCGGCTGGGCGAAGACAATCCTGTTCAACGCGAAGCTGGCCGAGCAGTTCGCCGAATTCTTCCAGAGCCCGGACACGTTTGCGCTCGGCGTCTGCAACGGCTGCCAGATGATGAGCCAGTTGCACATGCTGATTCCGGGCGCGCAACACTGGCCGCGCTTCGAGCGCAATGCCAGCGAGCAGTTCGAGGGCCGGCTGGTGATGGTCGAGATCCTGCCCTCGCCGTCGCTGTTCTTCGCCGACATGGCCGGCAGCCGGATGCCGATCGCCAACGCGCACGGCGAGGGGCGGGCGGTCTTCCGCAGTGAGGACGACCGGCGCCAGGCGCTGGTCGCTGCCCGCTACGTCGATTCGCAGGGCCGCGCGACCGAGCGCTATCCCTACAACCCCAACGGCTCGCCGGACGGCATCACCGGACTGACGACCCCGGACGGCCGCTTCACGATCGTGATGCCGCACCCCGA
>JBAIYN010000429.1:0-5703 GCA_037915775.1 Burkholderiales bacterium
CCGCTGCTGCTGCGCGCGCGCGATCAGGGGCATGCGGCGCTGCAGGGGTTGCTTGGACCGCGTTACCCCGGCTGGAAGATGATCGGGATCGTGGCAGTCCTGCTCTTGGCGACCGCATCACTGCTGAACATCGACTACCGCGTGTCGGCGCGCACCGTGGTCGAAGGCGCGACGCAGCTTGCTTCGGCGGCACCCTTCGACGGATTCGTCGCCGAGGCCTTCGCGCGAGCCGGGGACACGGTAAAGAAGGGACAGCCGCTGGCGAGGCTCGATGATCGCGACCTGAAGCTGGAGCGGTCGCGCTGGCGCGCCGAGCGCGAACAGTTGCGACGCAAGTTGCAGGTCGCGATGGCGCAGGCGGATCGCAGCGCGATGATGGTGCTGGCCGCCCAGATCGCGCAAGCGGAAGCCCAGCTTGCGCTGGCGGAGGAGAAACTGGCGCGCGCCACCCTGATTGCACCGTTCGACGGAGTCATCGTCGCCGGCGACCTCAGCCGCAGCATCGGCGCGCCCGTGGAACAGGGCAAGACACTGTTCGAGGTCGCGCCACTGGAAGGGTTTCGCGTCGTGCTGCAGGTCGACGATCGCGACATTGCCCACCTGGCGCTCGGTCAGCGCGGCGAACTGGTGCTGTCGAGCCTGCCCGACCGATCGATGCCGTTCACGGTCAGCACGATCACGCCGGTCGCGTCGCAGGTGGATGGCCGCAATCTCTTCCGCGTCGAGGCGAGTGTCGACAGCAGCTCTGCACGGCTGCGGCCCGGCATGGAAGGCGTCGGCAAGGTGGTGGTCGGCGAAAGAAGCCTGTTGTGGATCTGGACGCACGGCTTCTTCGACTGGTTGCGAGTGGCGCTGTGGAGCTGGCTGCCATGAGCGAGCTGGACGCGCCGCTACGAAGCAATCTCTGGTACCGCGTTGCCACCCTCCGGCCGCGACTGCTGGGGCGCGCGAAGTTGCACCGGCATTGCTACCGCGGGGAGGTCTGGTATCTGCTGCAGGATCCAGCTTCGGGCCGCATCCATCGCTTCACGCCCGCGGCGCGTGTGATTCTCGCGGCGATGAACGGGCAGCGCAACGTTTCGGATCTCTGGCGCCTGGCGCAGCGGCACCTGGGCGCGGACGCACCGACGCAGGACGAGATCATTCGGCTGCTCGGACAGTTGCACGGGTCCGACCTGCTCGCGACCGACAACGATGCCGATGTTCTCGAGGTGTTCGAGCGCGGGGAGCGCAATGCCGCGGCCAGGCGCCGGCGCTCTTGGATGAATCCGATGGCCCTGCGCATACCCTTCTGGGACCCGGGCGCGTTTCTCGATCGTCATCTGACCATGTGGCGCTGGCTCTGGAGCCGGGCGGGCGCCGTGCTGTGGCTTGTGGTGGTCCTGCCGGCACTTCTGATGGTGCCGCCGCATTGGTCCGAGTTGACGGAGAACCTGTCCGACCGCGTGCTCCAGGCCAACAATCTTCTGTTGCTTGGGCTCGTCTTCATCATCATCAAGGCACTGCACGAGCTTGGCCACGCGACCTCGACACGCGCGGCGGGCGGCGAGGTGCACGACCTCGGCGTGATGCTGCTGGTGCTGATGCCGGTGCCGTACGTCGATGCTTCGGCGGCAAGTGTTCTGCGGTCGCGCTGGCAGCGCGCGCTGGTTGGCGCGGCCGGGATGCTGGTTGAACTGTTTCTTGCTGCGCTCGCGTTCTATCTGTGGCTTGCGGTCGAGCCCGGCGTCACCCGGGCTGTGTGCTTCAACGTCATGCTGGTGGCAGGAGTTTCGACGCTGATCTTCAACGGCAACCCGCTGCTGCGTTACGACGCCTACTACATCCTGGCCGACGTGATCGAAATGCCCAACCTCGGACAGCGCTCGGCCCGCTACTGGGGATACCTGTTCGAAAGGTACCTGCTGCGGCTGCGCGACGTCAGCTCACCGGCGCAGACGGCCGGCGAGCGCTGGTGGCTGGGCGCCTATGGCGTGGCCTCGACGATCTACCGCGTGTTCGTGACCGTTGCCATCGCGATCTTCATCGGTGCCAAGTTCTTCTTCATCGGGGCGGTGCTGGCGCTGTGGGCGATGGCGGCGATGATCGGCTTGCCGATCGTGCGTGCGATCCGATACCTGCGCGCCCAGCCGGCACTGCGGGAGCAGCGTACGCGTGTGGTCACCGTTCTGGCATCGAGTGCGCTCGCGATCTTCGCAATCGTGGCGCTTCTGCCGTTGCCTTACCGGTTTACGGCCGAAGGCGTCGTCTGGCTGCCCGAGCAGTCGATCGTGCGGGCCGACGCCAATGGATTCGTTCGTCAGCTCGAGGCCGCTCCCGGCAGCATGGTGTCGGTTGGCCAGAGGCTGGCCATCAGCACGGACCCAGCACTCGAAGCACAACTGCGTCTGCTGCAGGCGCGCGTCGCTGAGCTGGAGGCGAACTATGCAGCCGAATTCGTGGCCGACCGAGCGCGCGCCAATATCGTCCGTGACCAGCTCGCGCTCGACCGGGCGGCATTGGAGCGCACGCGCGAGCGCGTCGCTTCGCTCACCGCCAGCGCGCAGTCCGACGGGATCTTCATCGTTCCGGCGCCGTCGGACCTGCCGGGGCGCTGGCTGCGCAAGGGGGAAGTTCTCGGGTACGTGCTGGGTCGTGAAGCGCCGGTCGTGCGTGTGGTGATCGAGCAGGCCGAGGCCGACCTCGTCGCGGCGGCGACACGCCAGGTCGAAGTGCGTCTGCCGGACGCGGTTGACCGTCTTCTCGACGGTCGCATCGTGCGCCAGGTGCCCGCCGGGACCGATCAAGCGCCGAGTCGTGCCCTGGTGTCGTCAGGCGGGGGTCGACTCGCGGTCGACCCTCGTGATCCGCAGGGCCGCAAGATGCTCGAACGGGTGTTCGAAATCGACGTCGCGTTGCGCGACCCGCTGAGCCAGGTGGCGGCCTACGGCCAGCGCGTGTTTGTCCGCTTCGACCTGCGGCCCGCGCCGCTGGCGACACAGGCGTGGCGCGCGCTGCGACGGCTGTTCCTAAGGCATTTCGATGTCTAGCGTTTCCATCTTGCGCCTGCAGTCGCGCGACCTGGCTTGCGGTCGACCGTATGTCGAGCGGGAAGAGCGCGAGCCGCCTTGGCACGATCGTCTTGCGCTCGGACTGTGGCACAGCTTGTTGCGACCGCTCGCGCGTCCGGTCGACTTGCGTCAACCCCGCGCGCGCGACTTTGCGTCTCGTGTCAACGCGCATGCCTCCGAGTTCGAGTCTGTCGATGACGCGGCGCTGCGTGCGCAAGCGAGCACGTTGCGCCGACGCTTGCGCGGCGAGGGCTTTCGCGCTGAGCCGGTCGCTCGCGCATTCGCGCTCGCGCGCGAAGCCGCCGGACGCGTCATCGGCCAGCGGCATTACGACACGCAGATCCTGGCCGGTTGGTGGCTGCTGCAGGGCACCCTGGTCGAAATGGCCACAGGCGAAGGGAAGACGTTTGCGGCCACGCTGCCGGCGATCACGGCCGCGCTCGCCGGTGTGCCGGTGCACGTGATCACGGTCAACGACTACCTTGCCGCGCGCGATGCCGAATCAATGGGGCCGCTGTACCGTTTCTTCGGCCTGCGGGTGGCGGCAGTGGTGCACGGCATGTCGCCCGTACAGCGGCGGCTGGCTTACGCCGGGGATGTGGCGTACGCCAGCAACAAGGAGCTGGCATTCGACTATCTGCGCGATCGGGCCTGCCTGGGCGATCGGGCGAGCATGCTGCACATTGCCGTCGAAAACCTGCGCCGAACGCGCGACGGCGAACATGGCGAAGGAACGGTTCTGCGCGGGCTGGCCTTCGGAATCGTCGACGAGGCCGACAGCGTGTTCATCGACGAGGCGCGGACGCCCCTGATCCTGTCGCAGGTGACCGACGTCACTACGCAGCGCACACCGTGCGAGCGCGCTCTGGCAATCGCCGCTGCGCTGGTCGAAGGAAGGCACTTCGAGATCGAGCGGACGGCGCGCCGCATTCGGTTGACCGACGCCGGCCGCGACGCCTGCGACGCGTCCGATCGGGCAGACGAATCGCCATTCGTCTCCGATCGCGAGCGGCACGAGACGGTGCGACGCGCGCTGGAAGCGCGTCATTTCTACGAACGCGACCGCCAGTACATCGTAGTCGACGGCAAAGTTCAGATCGTCGATGAGGCGACGGGACGCGCCATGGCCGACCGCGCGTGGGAGCGCGGACTGCACCAGATGATCGAAGCCAAGGAAGGCCTTGCTCTGACCAGCACCCGCGAGACGCTGGCGCGTATCACGTATCAACGCCTGTTCCGACGGTATCTGCGTCTGGCCGGGATGACGGGGACTGCCGCCGAGGTGGCCGCTGAAATCGGGCGCACGTACGGTCCCGCGGTGGTGCGCGTGCCGCTGCATCGTCCGTCGATGCACGTCCTGCTGCCTCCACGCTGCTTCCCTGACGCGGCGGCGAAGTGGCGCGTGGTAATCGAGCGTGTCGAGCAGGTTGCACTTGGAGAGGGCCGGCCAGTCCTCGTTGGCACGCGTACCGTCCAGGCGTCGGAGCACCTTTCCGGCCTGCTCGCGAGGCGCGGCATCGAACACGTCGTGCTCAACGCGAAGCAGGATCGCGAAGAGGCGCGCATCGTTGCGCGTGCGGGCGAGGCGGGCCGCGTGACGATAGCGACGAACATGGCGGGCCGCGGCACCGACATCGTGCTCGGCGCCGGCGTGGCACGGCGCGGCGGGCTGCACGTGATCCTGACGGAATTTCACGAATCGCGCCGCATCGATCGCCAGTTGTTCGGGCGCAGCGCCCGCCAAGGGGACCCTGGCAGCGGCGAGGCGATCGTCGCGCTCGACGACGAACTGTTCACCATGCACGCGCCATTGCTCGCCCGTGCACTCGCGCGCCGCGGCGGCGAAGTTGGCGCGGCCTGGCTCTGGCTTCTGCGGCGCGTGGCACAGACCGCGGCGGAGCGCCGCAACCGCGATGCAAGAGAGGAATGCCTGCGCCAGGATCGTCGATACGCGCAGATCTTGGCATTTGCCGGGAGGGGCGAATGAGATGCTCATGCCTTGTGGTGATGTTGCTCACGCCAGCGTTTTCTTCGGCGGCAGGGTTTGAATGCCTGATCGAACCCACGCAGGTGGTCGAGGTTCGCCCTTCTGCCGACGGCGTGATTGCGGAAGTACGCGTGCAGCGGGGTGACGTTGTGAAGAAGGGCCAGTTGCTGGCGGAATTGCAGTCAGCCGAAGAGCGGGTCGCTGTCGAATCGGCCCGCTTCCGTGCGCAAATGAACGGCCAGGAGGCCACCGCACGCAATCGCATCGACTACGCGAGCAAGAAGCTGACGCGCATCTCCGACCTGCTGCAGCAGAACTACGTAAGCGCAAATGCGCGCGATGAGGCCGAAGCCGAAAAGCGGCTTGCCGAGAGCGAACTGCAGGTGGCGATCGAGAACCGTGAACTGGCCAAGATTGAATATCGGCGCGCACAGGAACAGCTTGCCCTGCGCTCGATGACGAGCCCGTTCAACGGGGTCGTTGTCGATCGGATGCTTAACCCAGGCGATCTCGCCGAATCCGGAAGTGGGCGCAAGCCGGTCCTGAAGGTGGCGCAAATCGACCCGCTCAAGGTCGACATCGTGCTGCCCGCGTCGCTTTTCGGACACCTGAAGATCGGACAGAAGGCCAGCGTAGAGCCCGCAGCCGGCGGAGGGCGGGTTGCCG
>JBAIYN010000537.1:0-5907 GCA_037915775.1 Burkholderiales bacterium
GTCGCGCGGCTCCACGCCTCGACGCCGCCCTGTTCGACCTTCTGCGCCGCCTGCTCCAGAAGTTCGAGCGTGCGCGGGTGCAGCTCACCGGTGTCCTTGTGCAGGAAGAACGGCAGCGGCACGCCCCAGTTGCGCTGACGCGAGATGCACCAGTCGGGCCGGTTGGCGATCATGCCGTGCAGTCGCGCCTTGCCCCAGGCGGGGTAGAACGCGGTCTGCTCGATCGCGTGCAGCGCGGTCTGCCGCAGCGTCTCGCCGACGGTCTCGCGCTGCATCACGCCGGTCGTTTCGCGCGTGGCGCCGTCCATGCGCACGAACCATTGCGAGGCGGCACGATAGATCAGCGGCGTCTTGTGGCGCCAGCAGTGCATGTAGCTGTGCGTGTCGGTCGACGCGTGCAGCAGCGATCCGGCCACACGCAGCGCGTCGACGACCTTGGGATTCGCATCCCAGATCCTCATGCCGCCGAACAGCGGAAAATCCTTCGCGTACGTGCCGTCGCCGGTGACGGGATTCAGGATCTGGTCGTTGGTCATGCCGTACGACTTGCATGAATCGAAATCCTCGATGCCGTACGCCGGCGACGAGTGCACGATCCCGGTGCCCGCATCCGCAGTCACGTAAGTTCCCAGGTAGACCGGGGAATCGCGGTCATAGCCCTTGTCGAGCAGGGCAAGCGGGTGGCGGAAGCGCACAAGCTCGATGTTCCGTCCAAGGCAGGTCGCAATCACGCGGCCCTTCAGGCCATAGCGCTGCAGGCACGATTCGACCAGCGACTCGGCGAGGATCAGCAGCCGGTCGCCGCAGTCGACCAGCGCGTAGGTGAATTCCGGATGGAAATTGAGGGCCTGGTTGGCCGGAATCGTCCATGGCGTGGTGGTCCAGATCACGGTCGACGTTGGCTTTCCGAGCGCGGCCACCCCGAAAGCGGCCGCGACCTTTGCTTCGTCTTGCTTTGCCAGCGGAAACGCCACGTCGATCACCGGCGTCTTCTTGTCGATGTACTCGACTTCCGCCTCGGCCAGCGCCGAATTGCAGTCGAAGCACCAGTTCACGGGCTTCAGCCCCCGGTACACGAAGCCGCGTTCGATCATGCGCCCGAGCGTGCGGATTTCGTCCGCCTCGGTCTTGAACGTCATCGTCTTGTACGGGTTGTCCCAGTCGCCGAGCACGCCCAGGCGCTTGAACCCCTGCATCTGCAGCGCGATCTGCTCGGTTGCATGCGCACGCGCTTTCGCCTGCACTTCGGCGCGCGGCAGGTGCTTGCCGAACTTCTTCTCGATGTGGATCTCGATCGGCATGCCGTGGCAGTCCCAGCCCGGCACGTACACGGCGTCGAAGCCCGCCAGCGAGCGCGTCTTCACGACGATGTCCTTCAGGATCTTGTTGACCGCCGTGCCGAGGTGGATCTCGCTGTTCGCGTACGGCGGCCCGTCGTGCAGGATGAACTTCGGTGCGCCTTTGCGCCCCTTGCGGATCGTCTGGTAGACCTTGCGCTCTTCCCACTCGCGGACCCAGTGCGGTTCACGTTTGGGCAGATCGCCGCGCATTGGAAACGGCGTGTCGGGCAGGTTAAGCGGGTACTTCTTGGTCGCCGGGTCGGCCGGCGGCTTCGTCTTTGACGCGGGCTTGGCGTCGTCAGCCATGATGTTTCCTTGGCCCCCTCGGGCTCTTCAAGGTGGATCGAAAATCAGATGGCGCCGTTCAAAAGCAGCGCCCGTGCCTGATCGGCGTCGTTGCGGATCGCAGTGGTCAATTGATCGAGCGTGTCGTACTTCTCCTCGTCGCGCAGCTTCTTGATGAACTCGACCTGGACCAGGTGGCCGTAGATCTGGTCGGCAAAATCGAACAGGTGCACCTCGAGCAACCAGCGGCCGCTGTCCTCGACCGTCGGCCGCACGCCCACGCTTGCCACGCCCGGCCAAGGCTGCGCGCCGATGCCATGGACCCGCACGGCATAGATGCCCTGCGCGGCCGGCCGCTTGTGCGCGATGCGCAGGTTCAGCGTCGGGTAGCCGAGCGTGCGGCCGCGCTTCGCGCCATGCAGCACGCGGCCCGTGATCGCGTACGGGTGGCCGAGCAGGTGCGCGGCGCGCCGCAGGTCACCGCTGCCGAGCGCGGCACGAACGGCGGAGCTGGAAATGCGGTCGCCGTCATTGGTCACGGTCGACAGCAGTTCGACCTCGTAGCCGCCGCGAGCGGCGTGCTGCCGCAACAATGCGAGGTCACCAGCACGGCGCGCACCGAAGCGGAAGTCCTCGCCGACCAGCAGCCACTTCATCATGCAGCCCTCGACCAGCATGTGGTCGATGAAGTCCTCGGCGCTGATCGAGGCAAAGTGCCGGTTGAAGTGCTGCAGGTAGACGTGATCGATGCCGCACGCCTGCAGACCCTGCAGCTTGTCGCGCAGATTGGCGACCCGTGGCGGAGCCTTGTCGGGCGCGAACAGTTCGCGTGGGTGCGGCTCGAACGTCATCACGGCCGAGATCAGACCGCGGGCGCGCGCAACCTCGACCGCCCGCGTGAGCAACGCACGGTGGCCGCGATGGACCCCATCGAAATTGCCGATCGCCAATGCGCAAGCAGCGCGTGCATTGCCCGGCGGCAGGCCGCGGAAGATCTTCATCGTCAGAGGGAAACCAGCCCGCTCGGATTATACGGACCGTCTGCGTGCAAACGCTTGTTTTCCATGGGGTTGGCGCGTCGCACCGTAGAATTCGAGCGATGCGTAATATCGTCAGCCTGATCTCCGGCCGCGGCACCAATCTGGAGGCCATCCTGCGGACCGCGCGAGAGGAGGACTGGCCCCGAGCGCTGGACGCGCGCGTCGCATGCGTGATCAGCAACCGGGCGGATGCGGCAGGGCTCGCGATCGCGCGCGAATCCGCAATCGGCACGACGGTCGTGCCGCACGCGGCGTATTCGTCCCGCGATGAATTCGAGTCGGCGCTGGTGAAGGTGATCGACGCGCACGCGCCGATACTGGTCGTGCTGGCGGGTTTCATGCGCGTCCTCACCGCAGGCTTTGTGTCGCGCTACGCGGGTCGGCTGATCAACATCCACCCGTCGCTGCTGCCGGCTTTCCCCGGCCTGGCCACGCATCGACAGGCGCTCGCAGCCGGCGTGAAGGTGCATGGCTGCACCGTGCATTTCGTGTCGAACGAAGTCGATGGCGGCCCCATCATCGCGCAGGCGGCGGTTCGGGTGCATGCGGACGACACCGAGGAGTCGCTCGGCGCGCGCGTGCTGGAGCAGGAGCATGTGCTGCTGCCGCGCTGTGTGCGCTGGATCTGCGAAGGCAAGGTCAGTCTCGAGCGGGGCAGGGTCGTCACGCGGGGGCTCGACGCGGACTGCCAGTCGTTGTTGGCGGCATGAGCGTCGCGCGCGTCACCTCGCAGGTGGTCGATGGGCTGGCGCACCTGCTGGCCCAGGTGCTGCGCTTCGAGGGACCGGCCGATGCCATCATGTCGCGCTTCTTCAAGCAGCAGCGCACGCTCGGCGCGCGCGACCGCAGCCTGGTCGCGGAGGCCACCTTCCACGCGCTGCGGCACTACGCGAGCCTCGCCGCGCTGCTGCAGCCTGCGCATCCGGCGCGCGCGCCGCGCCTGGCGGCGCTGGTCACTCTGGCGCGGCAGCACGGCATCGATGCGCTCAGCCCGCGTGCATTGCGCCAGGACGAGCGCGCCGTGCGCAGTGCGCTCGCGATCAACGTCGGCCGCCTGCCGGCAGCGATACGCGCCGAGGTGCCGGTATGGCTTTTTTCGCGTGTGGCCGCGCAGTATCACGACGCCGAGGCACTGCTGGCCGCGCTGATCGAGCCGGCGCCGCTCGACCTGCGGGTCAACACGATCAAGGCCGATCGGGACGGAGTGCTCGAATCGCTGCGGTCCGCAACGCGCGAACACGCGCCATTGCAGGCGCAAGCTACCCCATATTCGCCCGACGGCATTCGGCTTGACGACAAGCCCCCCCTGACCCGCTGGCCGATCTATCAGGATGGCCTGATCGAAGTGCAGGACGAGGGCAGCCAGCTGATCGCCCGGCTGGTGGCGCCGAAGCGCAGTGACATGGTGGTCGACTTCTGCGCGGGCGCCGGGGGAAAGACGCTGGCATTGGGCAGCCTGATGCGGTCGAGTGGACGCATCTATGCCTTCGATATCCATGCCAAGCGCCTGGCGGGCCTTGGCCCGCGACTGAAGCGGAGCGGATTGTCGAACGTCCACCCCGCCGCGATCGCGAGCGAAAACGACGTGCGCGTCAAGCGGCTCGCGGGCAAGATCGACCGCGTTCTGGTCGATGCGCCTTGCTCGGGCAGCGGGACGTTGCGGCGCAACCCCGACCTGAAGTGGCGTTTCGACGAGTCGGAACTGGCCCGAGTGAACCAGGTGCAGGAGAACCTGATGCGCGCCGCCAGTCGGCTCGTCAAGCCGGGCGGCCGTCTGGTCTACTCGACCTGTTCGCTGCTGGCGCTCGAGAACCAGCAGGTCGTCGAGCGCTTCGTCACAGAGCACCGCGAGTTCAGCGTGTTGCCGGCGGCGCAGATCCTCAAGGCACAAGGCGTCGAGATCGATCACGCGGAGCGCTTTGCGCCCTGGTTCGTGATGCTGCCGCATCTGCATGGCACCGACGGCTTCTTTGCCGCGGTGCTGGAGCGGAGGCGATGATCAACTCGCCGCTGCACGAGGTGCTGCAGGCGCTGGCCGAGGGCCTGGCGCGTCCAGCGCATTTCTGGAGCGCGATCGCGATCGGCTGCGCGCTGATCGGCGGCTGGTTCGCATCCAGGACCGTCCGCCGGCGCGTCGAGGCTCGTCTGGCGGAGCGGATTGCCGTCGGCGGCGCGCAGACCGACGCGCTGAAGTTTTCGATCGACGGATTCCGTCGTCTCGCGTTCCCGATCAGCACCCTGATGCTGCTCTGGCTCGGCGAAGGCGTGTTGCGGATCGCCGGCCAGTTGCCGCATGCCGGCGATGCCAGGCTGCTGCGGCTGGCAATGACCCTGCTGGGCGCCATGGCGCTGGTGCGCTTCGTCATCTATGTGCTGCGCCGGGTGTTCCCGCGTGCGTCATTCATCGGTGCATTCGAGCGGGTCATCGCACTGGCGGTCTGGAGTGTCGTCGCGCTGCACGTGATCGGCGTGCTGGACGACGTCGTGCAGTGGCTCGACGGGCACCGACTGCCGCTCGGGCGCGAGCCGGTGAGCCTGTGGACGCTGGTCAGCGGTACGGGATCGGTGCTGGTCACCCTGCTGGTCGCGTTATGGGCGGGCTCCGTGCTCGAGTCGCGCCTGCTGCGCGCCGAGTCCGTCGACATGAATCTGCGCGTGGTGGCGGCACGCCTGTTGCGTGCACTGCTGATCGTGGTTGGCCTGATGATGGCGCTGTCGCTGGCCGGCATCGACCTGACGATCCTGTCCGTGTTCGGGGGAGCGCTCGGTGTGGGCCTGGGGCTCGGGCTGCAGCGCATCGCGTCGAACTACGTCAGCGGTTTCATCATCCTGCTTGACCGCAGTCTGCGCATCGGCGATCTGATCACGGTCGAAAAGTACTATGGAGTCGTCACCCAGATCAGGACGCGCTACACGGTGGTGCGCGCGCTGGATGGCACCGAGGCAATCGTGCCGAACGAAATGCTGGTCGCTTCCCCCGTCACCAATCATTCCTACTCCGATCGGCGCGTGCGCGTTGCGGTCAAGGTTTCCGTCGGCTACGACACCGATACGCGGCATGCGCTGGCGCTGATGGAGGAAGCCGCGCGCTCGACCGCGAGGGTTCTGGCCGAGCCACCGGCCGGGGCTGTGCTGCTGGGTTTCGGCGCAGACGGTCTGGACCTCGAAGTCGGATTCTGGATCGGCGATCCCGAGCAGGGGCGGCTGAACGTCCAGTCGGAGGTCGCGCAGGCGATCCTCGA
>JBAIYN010000307.1:0-2867 GCA_037915775.1 Burkholderiales bacterium
TGACCAAGCAGGCGTGGGCGTACCGGCAGGTTTCGCTGCTGCTGCGCCGCCCGCCGGGCCGCGAAGCGTATCCCGGCGACGTGTTCTACCTGCACTCGCGCCTGCTCGAGCGTGCCGCGCGCGTGAACGAGGAGTACGTGGAGAAGTTCACCAAGGGCGCAGTCAAGGGCAAGACCGGGTCGCTGACCGCGCTGCCGATCATCGAGACGCAGGCTGGCGACGTGACCGCGTTCGTGCCGACGAACGTCATCTCGATCACCGACGGCCAGATCTTCCTCGAGACTGACCTCTTCAACGCCGGCATCCGGCCCGCCATCAACGCCGGCATCTCGGTGTCGCGCGTCGGCGGCGCCGCGCAGACCAAGGTGATCAAGAAGCTCGGCGGCGGCGTGCGTCTGGCGCTGGCTCAGTATCGCGAGCTGGCGGCCTTCGCGCAGTTCGCGTCCGACCTCGACGATGCCACGCGCAAGCAGCTCGAGCGCGGCCGCATGGTCACGGAGCTGATGAAACAGCCGCAGTATCACCCGCTGCAGGTATGGGAGCAGGCGGTCACCCTGTTCGCGGTCAACAACGGCTACTTCGACGACATCGACGTGAAGCGTGCGCTCGGCGTCGAAAAGGCGCTGCGCGACTATCTGAAGAGCAAGCACGGCGCGGTCGTCGATCGCATCGAGACCTCCAAGGACCTCTCCAAGGACGACGAAGAGGCGCTGCACACGGCGATCAAGGAGTTCAAGCGCTCGGGCGCCTACTGATCGACCGCGCCGGGAAACTCCCATGCCGAGTACGAAAGAGATCCGCCTGAAGATCAAGAGCGTGCAGAACACGCGCAAGATCACCAAGGCGATGGAAATGGTTGCGGCAAGCAAGATGCGCAAGGCGCAGGACCGCATGCGCCAGGCGCGTCCGTATGGCGACAAGATCCGCAACATCGCAGCACACCTTGCATCGGCCAACCCCGAATACCGGCATCCGTTCGTGGCGCGGCGCAAGGAAATGCACAACGTCGGCCTGATCCTGGTGTCGACCGACAAGGGTCTGTGCGGCGGCCTGAACACCAATATCCAGCGCGCCCTGCTGCAGCGGATCAAGCAGTGGGAGTCCGACGGGATCAAGTTCCAGGCCACTGCGATTGGCAACAAGGGCCTCGGTTTCCTGCAGCGGCTCAATGCGAACGTCTTGTCGAGCGTCGTGCAGCTCGGCGACAAGCCGCACATGGAGAGGCTGATCGGTCCGATCAAGCCGCAGCTCGATGCCTATGCAGACGGAAGGGTCGATGCCGTCTATATCGCCTACTCGCGCTTCGTCAACACGATGAAGCAGGAGCCGACGATCGAGCAGCTGCTGCCGTTGTCGGCCGACAAGCTCGCACAGAGCGAGGCCGAGAAGCGTGCGTATGCGTGGGACTATCTTTACGAGCCCGACGCGCAGCGTGTGATCGATGAGCTGATGACGCGCTATGTCGAGACGATCATCTACCAGTCAGTGGTAGAGAACATGGCGTGCGAGCAGAGCGCGCGCATGGTGGCGATGAAGTCAGCCTCGGACAACGCGAAGAAGCTGATCGACGAACTGCAGCTTGTCTACAACAAGACGCGCCAGGCCGGCATCACCAAGGAAATCTCGGAAATCGTCGGCGGCGCGGCTGCTGTCTCGTAGTGATGAAATTAACGCCGCGATTCGGTGAGGCTAACTTGAACGAAGTGAAAGTTAAGCGGGAGCGAGCGGCCGGAACCAAATCGTCGTCGGCGCGGCTGCTGTGTCATAACGGATTCGAATTCGAAAGCAAGGAAGAGTCATGAGCATCGGAACGATTGTTCAGTGCATCGGCGCCGTGGTGGACGTGGAGTTCCCGCGCGAGCAGATGCCGAGGGTCTACGACGCGCTGAAGCTGGAGGTCGATGCCGGCAACACGCTGGTCGAACAGGGCCTGACCTTCGAGGTGCAGCAGCAGCTCGGCGATGGCGTGGTGCGCACGATCGCGCTCGGCTCGAGTGACGGCATCCGCCGCGGCATGAAGGTGCGCAATACCGGCGACGGCATCAAGGTGCCGGTGGGACCCGCCACGCTTGGCCGCGTGATGGACATTCTCGGCCGCCCGATCGATGAACGCGGCCCGGTGCAGGCGGACGAATACCGCGTGATTCACCAGCCGGCGCCGAAGTTCGACGAACTTTCGCCGTCGGTGGAGCTGCTCGAAACAGGCATCAAGGTGATCGACCTGATCTGCCCGTTCGCCAAGGGCGGCAAGATCGGACTGTTCGGCGGCGCGGGCGTCGGCAAGACGGTCAACATGCTTGAGCTGATCAACAACATCGCCAAGCAGCACTCGGGCCTGTCGGTGTTCGCCGGCGTGGGCGAGCGCACGCGCGAGGGCAACGACTTCTATCACGAGATGTCGGATGCCAAGGTCATCGTGCAGGAGGACCTGCGCCAGTCGAAGGTCGCGATGGTGTTCGGGCAGATGAACGAGCCGCCCGGCAACCGGCTGCGCGTCGGCCTGACGGGCCTGACGATGGCCGAGCGCTTCCGCGACGAGGGCCGCGATATCCTGTTCTTCGTCGACAACATCTATCGCTACACGCTTGCGGGCACCGAAGTGTCCGCGCTGCTCGGCCGCATGCCGTCGGCGGTGGGATACCAGCCGACGCTGGCCGAGGAGATGGGCCGCCTGCAGGAGCGCATCACGTCGACCAAGACCGGCTCGATCACGTCGATCCAGGCGGTGTACGTGCCGGCGGACGACCTGACCGACCCGTCGCCGGCGACGACGTTCGGGCACCTCGACGCCACCGTCGTGCTGTCGCGCGACATTGCCGCGCTCGGCATCTACCCGGCGGTGGACCCGCTCGACTCGACGTCGCGCC
>JBAIYN010000568.1:0-2211 GCA_037915775.1 Burkholderiales bacterium
CGATGGCCCTGCACTTCGATCTGGTCGATCTGCGCCTGATGGTGCGGGTCGCCGAATGCAACAGCCTGACCCGCGGCGCGGAGGCCGCGCACCTGTCGGTGCCGGCGGCGAGCACGCGCATCAAGAACCTCGAGGAAGGCATCGGCACCAAGCTGCTGTACCGGACCAGCCAGGGAGTGACGCTGACGCCACCCGGCCAGGCCTTCGTCTTCCATGCGCGCCAGGTGCTCGCACAGCTCGAGCACCTGCGTGCCGATCTGCAGGAGTACGCGAAAGGGATCAAGGGGCATCTGCGCGTGTTCGCCAACACGACCGCGCTCGGCGAGTTCCTGCCGCCGGTGCTGCACAAGTACCTGCTGACCCATCCGGACGTGAACATCGACCTGCGCGAGCGCCTCAGCCACGACATCGTGCGCGCGGTCAGCGAAGGCCAGACCGACATCGGCATCGCCGCCGGCAGCGTGCGCACCGAGAACCTCGAGGTGATTCCCTACCGCCGCGACCGCCTGGTGCTGGTCGTGCCGCGCGGCCACCCGCTCGCCGACGCAAACGAAGTCGATTTCTCGGACACGCTCGATCTGGACCACGTCGGCCTGCACGAGGCGAGCGCGATCCACGCCTTTCTGCAGCAGATCTGCGACGGGCTGCACCGGCGCATCAAGCTGCGCATCCACGTCGGCAATTTCGAGGCGGCGTGCCGGATGATCGAGGCCGCGGTCGGCGTGGGCGTGCTGCCCGAATCCGCCGCGCGGCGCCACGCGCAGACGATGGATATCCGCATCGTGCCGCTGACGGACGATTGGGCGCTGCGCGAGCTGCAGATCTGCGTGCGCAGCCTCGATGCGCTGCCCGCGTTCGCGCGCGACCTGGTCGACCTGCTGGTCGAAGACGCCCGCGCCGCGCAGCCGCCGCCCGCGGCACCGAATCGACGCCGCTCAGATCGGCTCTGAAATCTCGATCAGGTTCAGGTCGGGATCGCGCACATAGATCGAGCGCAGGCGCCGCGTGGCGCCGGTGCGTTCGAGCGGCCCTTCGATGATCGGCCAGCCGCAGGCCTGCAGGTGCGCGATCACCCGGTCGAGCGGCCGGTCGGCGATGAAGCACAGGTCCAGCGCGCCCGGTACCGGCAGGTGCGCCTTGGGTTCGAACTCGCGGCCGCGCTCGTGCAGGTTGATTTTCTGATTGCCGAAGCGCAGCGCCGTGCGCCCCGCGCCGAAGGTCTCGAGCTGCATCCCAAGCACGCGCGTGTAGAAATCGATGCACGCGGCGCGGTCGCAGGTGGTCAGCACCAGGTGGTCGAGGTGATCGATCATTCGGTCTCCCTGCACGCGACGACCTGCACCACGTAGCCCACGCCGTGATGCAGGCGCCCCTCGTGCACCGCCCGCGTCCCGGCGAAGCGATGCTCGATGCGCAGGCCGGCGAGGTCGGCCAGCACGTCTTCGAGCGTCGGCAGCAGCTCCGGCTCCTTCGGCCCGCCGGTGCCGTAGCGCAGCTGCTCGTGCCCGTAGGCTTCGTAGATGAAGGTCCCGCCCGGCTTCAGCGCCGCCGCACACCGCGCATGCAGCGCGCGGCGCGGCTTCGGCGGCAGGTGCAGGAAGATCGACACGATCGCGTCCCACGCCGCCGCGCCGAGCTCATGGCGCGTCACGTCGCACGTCAACGTATCGATCGCCACGCCGGCGCGCCGCGCCAGGTCGCGCGCCTTCTGCATCCCGCGCTCCGAGACGTCGACCGACGTGACCTGCCTGCCGTGCTGCGCCAGCCACACGCCGTTGCGTCCTTCGCCGTCGGCCAGGCAGAGCACGCGCCCCCGCGGCGCGATGCGATCGACCATCTGCACCAGGAAATCGTTCGGCGCGGTGCCGTAGGCGAACTCCGCGTCCGCGTAACGGGCATCCCAGAATGCCTGCAGCTTCTGCAGAGGGCCGGGCGGCGCGGGCTGCATGCCGCTCGCCCGGTTGTCGGATTGCCCCATCGTTGATCGCTTCGCGACCGCCCGCTCAGGCCGGCACGGCGAGCAGGCGCGGCACGCGGCCTGCCTGCGCAATCGACCACGCGCTGTCGAGCAGCGCGTTCATTTCCGTTTCGTCGGCCGCGCCGCTGAAGGCGGCCAGCCGCAGCGCCTTCGCGCGCAGTTCGCCGCGGTCGAGCGTGTTGCCCGGATCGCCCTTGGGTTCGTCGACGCGCCCGTGCAGCCGCCGGCCGTCG
>JBAIYN010000153.1:0-4012 GCA_037915775.1 Burkholderiales bacterium
GAGGATGGAGTAGTCGTTGCCGCGGCGGAGCTCGATCGTGACCTCGCCCGTGACCGCGCGCGCCACCCACCGCTGCGCCATCTCGCGGCGCATGATCGCCTGCGGGTCGAACCAGCGCCCCTGATAGAGCAGGCGGCCGAGACGACGGCCGCTCTCGCGATACTCCTCGATCGTGTCTTCGTTGTGGATACCGGTGACCAGGCGTTCGTAGGCGATGAAGAGCAGCGCCATGCCCGGCGCTTCGTAGATGCCGCGGCTCTTCGCCTCGATGATGCGGTTCTCGATCTGGTCGCTCATGCCGAGCCCGTGGCGGCCGCCGATGCGATTGGCCTCCGTCATCAGCTCCACCGCGTCGGAGAAGGTGCGTCCGTTCAATTCGACCGGCTGCCCCTCCTCGAACCGGACGCGCACTTCCTCCGCCCTCACCGGGACGTCGTCGCGCCAGAACGCCACGCCCATGATCGGCTCGACGATCTTCACGCCCGTGTTGAGATGCTCCAGGTCCTTCGCTTCGTGGGTGGCGCCAAGCATGTTCGAGTCGGTGGAGTACGCCTTCTCGACGCTCATCTTGTAGTCGAACCCGCGCGAGATGAGGTACTCGCTCATCTCCTTGCGGCCGCCGAGTTCGTCGATGAATGCCTGGTCAAGCCACGGTTTGTAGATCTTCAGGGCCGGATTGGCGAGCAGACCGTAGCGGTAGAAGCGTTCGATGTCGTTGCCCTTGAACGTGCTGCCGTCGCCCCAGATGTTGACGTCATCTTCCTTCATCGCCGCGACCAGCATGGTTCCGGTCACGGCGCGGCCAATCGGCGTGGTGTTGAAGTAGGTCGCGCCCGCCGTCGAGATGTGGAACGCGCCGCACTGGAGCGCAGCGATGCCCTCGGTCACCAGCTGCGCGCGGCAGTCGATCAGTCGCGCGCGCTCGGCGCCGTACTGCAGCGCGCGGCGCGGAATGTCGTCGTAGTCGGGCTCGTCGGGCTGGCCGAGGTTGGCGGTGTATGCGTACGGGATCGCCCCCTTCTTGCGCATCCACAGCAGAGCGGCGCTGGTGTCGAGCCCGCCGGAAAACGCTATGCCGACCTTGTGCCCGGTCGGAAGAGCCTGGAGGATGTTGGCCATGCCGCGATTCTATCCGCCGCGGTCAGTCGAGTTTCGCGCCGCTGCGCCGGATGACCGGGGCCCAGCGCACATGCTCCGCGCGCAGGAACGCGACGAACGATTCGACGCTGCCGCCGGCGACATCCCATCCGGCCGCCTCGATTCGCGCTTTCGCGTCGGGCATCTGCAGGACCGCGCTGATCTCGCGATTGAGGCGCTCGATCAGGTCGCGCGGGGTGTTCGCGGGGGCAACGAAACCGTTCCAGGCGATCGCCTCGAACCCGGGAAAACCGCTCTCGGCGATCGTCGGCAGGTCTTTCATCGGCGCCCAGCGCGTCCGGCTGGTGACGGCGAGGGGCTTGATGCGCTTCGCGTTGATCAGCGGGAGCAGCGACGTCGGATTGCTCATGATTGCCTGCACCTCGCCGGACGCGGTTGCCTGCACGGCCGGTGGTGCGCCGTTGTAGGGAATGTGCACGATGAAGAGCCCCGCCTGCGCTTTCAGCATCTCCATTGCCAGATGCGACGCGCTGCCGTTGCCGACCGACGCGTAGTTGAGCTGGCCAGGTCGCTGGTGCACGTACTGGATGAACTCCTTGAAGCTGTCGACCGGCAGCGCCGCATTCACGGCGAGCAAGTTCGGCGCGGTGCCGACGAGCACGATAGGCGCCAGATCGCGCGCGGGGTCGTAGGGCAGTCGTGCGTAAAGATAGGCTGCGGTGGCGAGGGGTCCGGTGAACGACAGACCGAACGTGTAGCCGTCCGGGATGGCCTTGGCGATCGCATCCGTGCCGACCGTCCCGCCCGCCTGCGGCCGGTTTTCCGCCACGATCGGCTGGCCGAGCCGTTCCCGCAGCCGGTCGGCGATCAGCCGCCCGAGCACGTCGATCGACGACCCCGGCGGGGCGGTGAGGATCATGCGCAGCGGTCGCGTGGGCCAGGCCTGCGGCTGCGGGCGCGCAATCGCACTTGCTCCGGCCAGCGCGATGGCCGTCAAGATCGTTCGTCGCTTCATGCGTCCCGGACCATGCGAGCAATGCCGAGGCGCGATTGTCGCTAGGCGATGCAGTTGCCGCCCTTGCGTTTGGCGCGATACAGCGCCGTATCGGCGGCGTCCAGCAGCGCGTCGGCGCGCGTGATGCCGTTGAGCGCCGCCAGCCCGACGGAGGCCGTCAGCAGCGAACGCCGCTCCGTTGCCGCCGGATTGCGCCACGCTCGCAGCGAGTCGAGATAGTTGGCGAACAGATGCGCGGCCTGCTCACGCGTGCAGTCGGGCAGCAGCGCGCAGTATTCGTCCCCGCCATAGCGGAAGATCTGCGCGTGGGGCGGCAACGTGATGCGCAGTCGTTCCGCCGCGAACACGATCGCGCTGTCGCCGGTCCGATGGCCGAAGCGGTCGTTGATCGGCTTCAGGTTGTCGAGGTCGATCATGCCGACGACCAGCGGTGTCGCATCCGCCTGCGCGGCTCGCATCAGCTGCTCGAGTCGGTCGAGCAGTTCCCGGCGGTTCAGCAGCCCGGTGACCGGATCGCGAATCGCCTGCTCGCGCGTCAGTTGCAGTTCGAGCGCTTCGCGCGCGTAGGCAAAACGGGCCGGCTGCGACGCTCCGGTCCACTGTTGATGCGCGCGGTGGAAACGGCGCTGCCAGCGCCATGCCCGGCGCCAGTCCCCCCGCTGCGCGTAGCTGTCGGAGATCGCGAGCAGCGTCTTCCACAGGTGGGGCATGTGGGGCAATCGGCGCAGCAGCAGAACAGCGCGGCGCCAGTGCGCGATCGCCTGCCGCGCGTCGCCGCGCAGATACGCGAGCCGCCCGCGCGACCAGGCGCCGGTGGCCAGCCCGAGGTGAAAGCGGCGTGCCTGCGCGTCGGCGAGCAGAGTTTGCAGGTAGGTCTCGGCCTCGTGGTGAAAGCCGGTCTCGATCAGGTCCTCCGCGACCGTTGCGAGCACGTCACCCGGGTGCCGCTGCAGCAGAAACTCGCGATCGCGCGCAAGCAGTTCGCGCATCAGTTCGCGGGCGCGCTCGATGCGGCTGGTCTGCAGATAGCAGTACGCGAGGTTCACCCGGCACACGACGCCGAATCCCTTCACTTCCACCAGGCTCTCGCTCGCGAGCGCCTGCTGCAGTGTGGACTCGGCCCCATCCCAGTCACCGGCATGCAGCAGCACCGCGCCGACGTTCAGCAGCAGCAGTGCCAGCACGGCAGGATGGTTGACCCGCACGAACTCGTATTCGGCGAAGAAGTCGCGAAACGCGAGCTCCGGCCTGGCCAATGCCATCTGCGCGATGGCGCGCCAGACATGCAGGCAGTGACGGTCGAAGCCGGACAAGGACGAGGCCGATGACAGCGCCGTGTTCAGCGTATCCAGCGCGGCCGGCAGTTGCCGGTCGATGGTGAACAGCATGCCGCGCACGCCCCGCGCGAGAGCTGCCAGGCGGGTGCGGTCGCCCGGTGTGAAGCTCGCGCCTTCGACCGCGCGCAGCACGTTCTCCAGGTCGACATGCGCCGCGTCGCGTCCCTGGTAACGGCCGCGTGCGGCGGCGAGGATCACGCGCGCGAAGAGCGAATTGAAGGTCGGCGCCGGCTCGTCGACCGTTGCCCACGCGTCGGCGACCACCGCAGCACGGTCCGGCGCCGTCAGCACCCAGGTCCACGCGTCCTCCAGCGCTGCGAGCGCATCGAATGGCGAGGTGTGCGTGGAGTACGGCATCGGCGATCCGCGGCGAGCGCCGAATCGCGATGTCGCGCCAACTTGTCACGCGACTGCGTTCGTGCTCGGCGTTGGCTCAGAATACGACACGCGAGCGCGCTTCGGGTGTCGAATATTCACTTGACGGACTGAGCCGACAGACCGCCGGGCGGGGAACGTGGCACGAGCGATGAACAGCGCGGGTTCGTGAGCGATCACCGCGGAG
>JBAIYN010000345.1:0-4745 GCA_037915775.1 Burkholderiales bacterium
TCGCCGCGCCACGCGTTGGTGATCACGTTGTGCATCAGGCCGTGCACCGCCAGCGGGTATTCCCACGAGAACGCCTTGTCGATGCGCACCGGATTGCCGTCGCCGTCGACGAACAGATCGTCCGGATCCGACGGCCAGCCAAGCGCCAGTCCGTCGAGCGGCCGATTGGGTTTCACCGCCAGGTGCGTGGAGGGCGGCCGCGCGCACGGCGGGATCGGTCGCGGGAACGGCACCTTGTGGCGAAAGCCGCCGGGCCGATCGATCGTGCCGAGCAGCGACATCAGGATCGCCAGCGCGCGGATCGTGTGAAATCCGTTCGAATGCGCGGCGAGCCCGCGCATCGCATGGAATGCCACCGGATTGCCGGTCACGGATTCGTGCTCGACACCCCATGAGTCTGTCCAGGCGATCGGCAGTTCGATCTTCTCGTCGCGCGCCGTGATGCCCATCTCGTGCGCGAGCCGCGTGATCGTCGCCACCGGGATGCCGGTGATGTCGCTCGCCCACTGCGGCGTGCAGTCCTTCACCCGCTCCTGCAGCAGCTGGAACGCGGGCTTCACCATGGTGCCATCGCGCAGCTTGAAGCTGCCGAACAGGAACGGATCGGCGCCCGGCGTATGCGTCACCACCGGCTTGTCGGTGATCCGATCCCACCACAGCTTGTTCTGCGGCTCGTAGCAGGCCTCCTCTTCCGGCACCTCGGTGCGGACGAACATGCCGAACTCGTCGTTCGCCTGGTCGGCATTCACCAGCTGCCCGGCGTTGGTGTAGCGGACCAGGAATTCGCGGTCGTACAGGCCGCGCGCGATGATTTCGTGGATCAGCGCGAGCAGCAGCGCACCGTCGGCGCCCGGCTTGATCGGCACCCACTCGTCGGCGATTGCGGAATAGCCGGTGCGCACGGGGTTGATCGACACGAAGCGGCCGCCGTTGCGCTTGAACTTCGAGATCGCGATCTTCAGCGGATTGGAGTGGTGATCCTCCGCGGTGCCGATCATGAAAAAGAGCTTGGCGCGATCGAGGTCCGGTCCGCCGAATTCCCAGAACGACCCGCCGATCGTGTAGATCATTCCGGCGGCCATGTTGACCGAGCAGAAGCCACCGTGCGCGGCATAGTTCGGCGTGCCGAACTGCCGTGCGAACAGACCCGTCAGCGCCTGCATCTGATCGCGCCCGGTGAAGAGCGCGAATTTCTTCGGGTCGGTGGCGCGGATCTTCGCCAGCCGCTCGGTCAGGATCTCGAACGCGCGCTCCCAGCTGATCGGCTCGAATTCGCCCGCGCCTCGCTCGGCGCCCTGCTTGCGCAACAGGGGCCTGGTGAGCCGGGCCGGCGAGTACTGCTTCATGATCCCGGACGAACCCTTGGCACAGATCACGCCCTGATTCAGCGGGTGCTCCGGATTGCCGTCGATGTAGCGCAGCTGGCCGTTTTCCAGGTGCACGCGGATGCCGCAGCGGCATGCGCACATGTAGCAAGTCGTGTGCCTGACCTCGCGCGTGGACGCGGGCGCGGTGGCGGTGGAGTCATGGATTGGCGCGGTCATCCAGATCGTTCAACGAGTTTGCGGCTGCCGACGAACTCGGCCAACCAGGATTGTCGCCGATTCGAGACAGCGGTTCAGGGTCGCATCGGGAGGCGGCGATCTGACCCAGCGCACAGAAGAGGGGTTGGTCGGCCGCACCGCCGATGCCTGCTTGATTACTTGAACTGACAAAAGGATAGATGGCCAATCGGCCGTTCTGCTGTAATCCACATCACTATGGCCCGCTGGTCGATTCCTCCCGGCCTGCTGCGTCTGCTGCCGTTCATGCGCTGGTGGCCGATGGTCGACCGCGCGACGCTGCGCGCCGACGCCATCGCCGGCCTGACCGGAGGCATCGTGCTGGTGCCGCAGGGCGTGGCCTTCGCCACGATCGCCGGCATGCCGCCCGAGTACGGTCTGTACGCGGCGATGCTGCCGGCAATCATCGCCGCGCTGTGGGGATCGTCCTGGCATCTGGTGTCGGGGCCGACGACGGCGATCTCGATCGTGGTGTTCGCGACCATGAGCCCGATGGCGGAAGCGGGCACACCGGAATACGTGCGACTCGTGCTGACGCTGACGCTGCTGGTCGGCGTCTTCCAGCTGGCGCTGGGCGCGCTGCGCCTCGGCACGCTGGTGAACTTCGTGTCGCACACGGTGGTGGTCGGCTTCACGGCAGGGGCGGCGGTGCTGATCGCGGCCAGCCAGGTCAAGAACTTCTTCGGCATTCCCATACCGCGCGGCGCACCGCTGTGGCAGGTGCTGGTCGAATTCGCGCGGCACCTCGCCGATGTGAACCCGTACGTGACGACGGTCGCGGTGATCACCGTACTGGTGAGCCTCGCGGTCAAGCGCTGGGTGCGCAGGCTGCCGCACATGATCGCGGCGATGGTCGCCGGAGGGTTTGCGGCGGCGGCACTGAATGCACTGGCCGGCGCCGGTCGCACCGGCATCGCGAGCATCGGCGAGCTGACCGTGGGACTGCCGCCGCTGTCGATGCCCGATTTCGAGCGCGAGACGATCGAGAAGGTGGTGCCGATCGCGATCGCGGTCGCGCTGCTGGCGCTGACCGAAGCGGTGTCGATCGCACGCGCGATCGCGGTGCGGTCGCACCAGCGCATCGACGGCAATCAGGAGTTCATCGGCCAGGGGCTGTCGAACATCGTCGGTGCATTCTTCTCCGGCTACGCGTCGAGCGGTTCCTTCAACCGCAGCGGGCTGAACTACGACGCGGGCGCGCGCACCCCGCTCGCCGCCACGCTGTCGGCGGTGTTCCTGCTGCTGATCGTGCTGTTCCTCGCGCCGCTGGCGAAGTACCTGCCGATCCCGGCGATGGCGGGCATCCTGTTCGTGGTGGCGTGGGGGCTGATCGATTTCCACCACATCGGCGAAATCATCCGCGCCAGCCGCGCCGAGACCGGCGTGCTCATCGCGACCTTCGTCGCCACGCTGACGCTCGATCTTGAATTCGCGATCTACATTGGCGTGCTGCTGTCGCTGATGCTGTACCTGAACCGCACATCGCGCCCGCCGCTGGAGGACGTGAAGCCGCTGCGCGGCCAGCTGCCGCCGACCTTCAGCGCCGATACGGGCCTGCCGGATTGCCCGCAGCTGAAGATCGCGCGCTTGAACGGCTCGATCTTCTTCGGTGCCATCAACCACCTGCAGGAGGCGCTGCACCAGATCGACGAACGCAATCCGAATCACCGCCACCTGCTGCTGGTGGCATCGGGGATCAACTTCGTCGACCTCGCCGGCGCGCACCTGCTGGCGCGGGAGGCACTGCGCCGCCGCGCACTGGGCGGCGGGCTCTATATCTTCAACATGAAGGCGGAGCCGCTGACCATGCTGCGCCGTTGCGGTGCCTTCGATGAAATCGGGGCCGAGAATTTCTTCGACCTCGACGACGACGTGATCGGCACCCTGATCGGACGCCTGCAGCGACCGCTGTGCGAGTCGTGCGCGCTGCGTGTGTTCGCGCCGTGCCGCACGCTGGCGGCGACTGGTACCGAAGCCGCGCGGCCTTGAGGCCAAGGCTGCCGGCCCGTTGCGGAGACGGGCAACGGCATCACGCCGCTCCGTTCAGCAGGATCGAGCGGGCGGCAGTGAAGATCGCCGGCGTGGCCGCCAGCAGCGCATGAGACGCGAGCAGCGGAGCGCGATCGAGCGCCTCGAAGCGCGCGCCGGCTTCACGCACCAGCACGATCGCGGCCGCCGCGTCCCAGTCGCCCATCTCGTGCGCCCAGAACGCGTCGATGCGCCCCGCCGCGAGGTAGGCGAGTTCAAGCGCCGCCGCGCCGGAGCGATGCACGCCGCCGAAGCTCGCCGCCATGCGTCCGACCTCTGCCAGGTACTGCGGCAAGCGTTCCGAGGACGGCGCCGGGAACACGGTCGCCGCGAGCGACTCGGCCGCACGCGACCTGGTGCTGCAGGCGATCCGCGCGCCGTTGCAGAACGCCCCCTGCCCGCGCGTCGCGGTGAAGAGCTCGTCGCGGTTGGGATCGTAGATGACGCCGAGGACCGCTTCGCCCTGATGCTGCAGGCCGATCGACACGGCGTAGTGCGGATAGCCGTAGCGGTAGTTCGCGCCGCCGTCGATGGCATCGATCAGCCACTGTGCACGGCGCGCGTCGAACGATCCGCCCAGCTCGGCGCCGACGAACCCGTGCTCCGGAAACACCGCCGCGATGCGGGTGCGGATCAGCGCCTCGGCCTCGCGCACGATGCTGCCGGCGACTTCGGCGGGCGCCTTGTGCTCGACGACCGCGTCGCGGACGCGCTGGCGGCTGTCCTGGATGAAGCGTCCGGCAGCGCGCGCCGCCGTCTGCGCGACTTCGAGGGCGCGCGCAAGCTTGATGCCGCTCATGTGGGCCTCGTAAGCAGATTCACGTAGTCATGCTGCGCCGTGTTGACGGTGGAGATGCGGAACTCGACCGGTTTGTCGCCGAAGGTAAGCGCGGTGCGCCGCACCTGCAATACGGGCGACCCGTAGGCGAGCCCGAGCACGCGCGCCGCGGCACGGTCTGCACCAGCGGCCCGCAGGCGCTCGTGAGCGCGCAGCACGGTGATGCCGAATTCCGTCTCGTAAAGGTGATAGATCGTGCTCGGACGATCGCGGAAGCGCCTTTCGGTCAGTCCGCGGAACAGCGCGGCGGCAACCGTGATGCGATCGTGGACCACGGCCCGGCCCTGCAGCGTCAGGCGCGTCTCGATCGCGAACGC
>JBAIYN010000334.1:0-9080 GCA_037915775.1 Burkholderiales bacterium
CAGCGTGGTCGCCGACAACGCGGAGACGGTGCTGCAGCTTGCGCTCAACGGCGTGGGCATCGTTCGCCTCGGAGAACTGGTGGTCGGCGAACCGATCCGTGCGGGACGGTTGGTACCCGTACTTACCGACGTGCATCACGTCGAACCGCTGCCGCTGTACGCTGTCTACCCGCACGCGCGGGTACGCTCGCCCAAGGTGGCCGCGATGGTCGACTTCCTGATCGAGAAGTTCGCGCACGCGCCTTGGCGTTTCGCAGCGCGTGGAGCCGCGGGCCGGTCCCGCCGGCGGCGCCGTTGACATCGCTCAAGCGTGGGATCGCAGCCGCCGATACGTTTGGATTCAATCTGCGCCGCTCCCCGCTCCTTCTCCTAGACATGAAAGCCCTGATCGACTCCCGCCTGCGCGCGATCTGCGCGCGCGCGAGCGTTCCGCTGCGCATCGTCTACGCCGACGGCACCGAGTACCGCAACTCCGAATCGACCGGCGAGCCGGCGTTCACGCTGCGCTTCAACAGCGCACGCGCGCAGTGGCGCACGGCGCTGTTCGGCCACATCGGCGTGCTCGACAGCTATTTCGACGGCGAGATCGACATCGAAGGCGACCTGGCGCGCATGTTCGCGCTCGGACTCGACGGCGGCTTCTCGAATCCGCAGCCGCTGGTGCGCATGCGCAACCAGTGGCACGAGTTGACGAAGAACAACGCCAGCTGGCAGCGCGCCAAGGACAACGCGCGCTTCCACTACGGCCTGGGCGCCGACTTCTACCGACGCTGGCTCGACACCGCGCTGATGATGTACACCTGCGCCTACTGGAGCGAAGGCACCACCACCGTCGAGCAGGCGCAGATCAACAAGGTCGATCACGTGTGCCGCAAGGTGCTGCTGCAGCCGGGCGAGACCGTGGTCGACATCGGCTGCGGCTTCGGCGGCTTCATGTTCCATGCCGCGCAGCATTACGGGGTGAAGGCGACCGGCGTGAACACCACCCCCGAGCAGGTCAACTGGGTGCGCGACGAGATTGCGCGCCGCGGGCTGCAGGCGCAGCTCGACGTACGCGAGGCCGACTTCCGTGACGTCGACAAGCAGTACGACAAGGTGGTGTCGATCGGCGTACTCGAGCACGCGGGGCGCGACCAGATCGACGAAGTGGTCAAGGCGCATGCGGACTTCCTGAAGCCAGGCGGGTTGGGCATGCTGCACTTCATCGGCCACGTGGGGCAGTACCCGACCGAGTTCTACATCCGCCAGCACGTCTTTCCGGGCGGCTGGATCCCGAGCCTGAGCGAGACGCTCGATGCGATGGACCGGCACGGGCTGGAGATCCTAGACATCGAGAACCTGCGCCGGCACTACGTGCTGACGCTGGAGGCGTGGGCGGAGCGCTTCGACGCGAGGTGGAACGAGATCCACGCGCTGGATCCGAAGAGATTCGACGAGCGCTTCCGCCGCATCTGGCGCACCTACCTGATCGGCTGCGCGGAGATGTTCCGGGCCGGCTCGGGAATCACCGGCCTGTTCCAGATCACCTTCGGCAAGGGGCGCCGCACGCCGCAGACCTATCCGATGAGCCGCGCATTCCTGTACGAGAAGGCGCAGGCGAAGGGCGTGGAGCTGCGCCGTGCCGCTTGATCCCGCCGACCCGTACGCGGCGCACCGCGCGCGTGTCGACCGGCTGCGCGAGTCGCTGGCGGGCGCGTCGACGGTCGGGCTGGCGAAGCCGACATCGAACCTGTTCCGCGACCGGCGCGCGACCGACAAGCGGCGGCTCGATGTCGCTGATTTCACGCACGTGCTGCGCGTCGATCCGCAGGCGGGATGGGTCGATGCGGAAGGCATGGTGCCGTACGACGAGCTGACGGACGCCTGCCTGGCGCACGGCGTGATGCCGGCGGTGGTGCCGGAACTGAAGTCGATCACGCTCGGCGGCGCACTGGCGGGCGTGGGCATCGAGGCGACGTCGTTCCGGCACGGCCTCGTGCACGACACCGTGCAGGAGTTCGACGTGGTGACCGGCGCCGGCACCGTGGTGACCGCGCGGCCCGACAACGAGCACAAGGACCTGTTCTTCGGCTTCCCCAACTCGTACGGCACGCTCGGCTATGCGCTGCGCGTGCGCGCGCGCGTGATCCCGGTCAGGCCGTACGTCGCGGTCGAGCATCGGCGCCATGCGCGCGCCGATGAGTTCTTTGCCCAATTGGCTGACGCGTGCGCGGGCGATGCGGATTTCGTCGACGGCGTGGCGTTCGGGCCCGGCGAGCTCGTGCTGAATGTCGCGCGCTTCGTCGATCAAGCGCCGGCCACCTCCGACTACACCTACGCGAACATCTACTACCGCTCGCTGCGCGAGCGCGCTCGCGACCACCTGACCGCGCGCGACTACGTGTGGCGGTGGGACACCGACTGGTTCTGGTGCTCGAAGAATCTCGGCGTGCAGAACCCGATCGTGCGCCGCCTGTTCGGCCGCGAACGGCTGAACTCGCGTACCTACCAGCGCATCATGCGCTGGAACAGCCGCGTCGGACTGATGCGGAATCTAGAGCGTTTTTCCGGCTGGCACCGCGAGTCGATCATCCAGGACGTCGATGTTCCGCTCGCGCGTGCGGGCGAGTTCCTCGACTTCTACCTGAGCGAGATCGGGCTGCTGCCGATGTGGATCTGCCCGATCGGCGCAACGCCGGACGCGGGCCGCTTCGCGCTGTTCCCGCGCGCGCCGGTGCCGTACGTGAACTTCGGCTTCTGGGACGTCAAGCGCACGCGCGACACGCACGAGCCCGGGCACTTCAACCGCATGATCGAACGCCGGGTGCGCGAGCTGGGCGGCATCAAGTCGCTGTACTCGGACAGCTACTTCACGCGCGACGAATTCGACGCGGCCTATGGCGGCGATGCGTACCGCAAGCTCAAAGCCCGCTACGATCCGGAGCAACGCCTCGGCGACCTGTACGCCAAGTGCGTGTTGCGGCACTGATCGATGAAGGTCTTCGCGCTCGCCCTGCTTCCCGCCCTCGCGCTCGTCCTACTGGCCGCGCACTTCTACCGCGCGGGCCTGTGGCCGCTGGCGGCCGTCGCATTGCTGCTGATCGCGCTGCTGCTGGTGCCGCGCGCGTGGGCGGCGCGCGCGGTGCAGATCGCATTGCTGGCCGGAACGATCGAATGGCTGCGCACGCTGGCAGCGTTCGTCGGCGAGCGCATCGCGGTGGGACACCCGTATCTGCGCCTGACGGTGATCCTGCTCGCGGTGGCGCTCTTTACCGCGGCTACGGCGCTGGTGTTCCGCGCGTATCCGCTGCGCGTGCGCTACGGCATCGGCGGGAGGCTCTGACATGCTCGATCTCGACGCGATCGCTGCCGAGATGAAGGCGGCGCAGGACGGCGCGCAACTGATCGAACCTTTCACGCGCCGGATAGCCGGCTTCGACAGCGCCGCCGCGTACGAAGTCTCGCGCCGGCTGCACGAGGCGCGCCTGCGTGCGGGATGGAAACCGGTCGGACGCAAGATCGGCTTCACCAACTTCAACATCTGGCCCGAGTACGGCGTCTATGCGCCGATCTGGGGTTTCATGTACGAGTCGACGGTCGCGCACGCGGTCGACCAGCGAGCGACCACGCGCATCGCGCACCTGGCGCAGCCGCGCATCGAGCCGGAGATCGCGCTGCATTTCAAGTCCGCGCCGCCGACCACCGACGATCCGGCGGCGATCCTCGCCTGCGTGGACTGGATCGCGCACGGCTTCGAGATCGTGCAGTCGAACTTTCCCGACTGGAAGTTCGCGGCCGCCGACACGATCGCGCAGAACGCGCTGCACGGGCATTACCTGGTCGGCGCGCCGAGGCGCGTCGACGAGCTTGGTCCCGACCTCGCGGCGCAGCTGAAGAGCTTTACGGTCGCGCTGTCGTGCAACGGCGAACTGCGCGATCGCGGCAGCGGCGCCAACGTGCTCGGCAGCCCGCTGGCGGCGATTGCGCACCTGCTGAAGGTGCTGGCGCAGCCGCCCGCGATGCCGCCGCTCGCGGCGGGCGAGATCGTGACCACCGGAACGTTGACGCGCGCGCTGCCGATTCATCCGGGCGAGACGTGGAGTACCACGCTCGAGGGCATCGATCTGCCGGGACTGTCCGAGGCTTTCGCGACCTGAGGCAAGTGCCCGTCGGGGGTCGACCACTGGTTTATCGATGCAAGCCTTCCGCCGCAGCCGACCGGGGCTTGCGCTTGCCGATCTCGCGCTGACGCGGGTATGAATACCGACTCGAACCTGCTCGATCGCTTCATTCCGCGCCCGGATGTGAGCGAGCGGTTCGAGATAACGATCCGTGCTCCGGCGAATCTCGTGATGCAGACCGCGACGCAGTTCGACATGCAGTCCGTCCCGGTGGTCAAGGCCATCTTCTGGCTGCGCGAAAGGCTGATGGGAGCGGGACGATCGGCTCCTCGCAAGCCGCAAGGCATCCTCGAGGAAACGCAGTCGCTGGGCTGGGGCCTGCTGGCGCAACTGCCCGGCCGACTCGTGGTCTGCGGTGCTGCCAGCCAGCCGTGGATGGCGGACGTCAAGTTCTCGGCGATCGCGCCAGCCGAGTTCGCGACGTACGCCGAACCCGACCGGGTCAAGATCGCCTGGACGCTCGAAGCGGAAGAAATCGGCACGGCGACGACGCGCTTTGCGCAGGAAACGCGCGCGGTGGCGACCGATGCATCGGCGCAGATCAAGTTTCGCCGCTACTGGCGCTGGGCGCGCTTTGGAATCATTGCGATCCGCCTGCTGATGCTGCCTGCGGTCCGGCGCGCAGCGGAGCGACGCTGGGCAGCGGAGCGAATCGGCGGCTGAGCGGCGAGTCCTGTGTGATCGTCGCCACGGCGCGACGGGGCCGTGGCCGAGGCGCAGGGCCCGGTTTTGCGCGCACCGAATCGAAACTGATGAAAGTCAATTTTCGCGGGAGATTTCCCGATGCATCTCCGCCACGAGACGCGCAAGATGCGCGTCAACGCAGGAGGAGGAGATGAAGCCGTCACGTGCAGACCATGACGACGCGATCAGGGCATACGCGGCGATACGCGCGTCCTGCTTCGAGACGGCGCCGGAGCGTCGCGCCGGCGAGTTCAGGGAAGTCGTGGTGCACGATCTCGGCGCGCTGAGCACGGTCGTCGTCGCGTACACGTACGAGGAGCGCATCTCGCACAACGACTACGGCGAATTCCTGCGCGCGCTGACACGCTGGCTTCTCGGCGCCGACAGCCTGGTCGAGATCTAGAAGCCCGGCTCGCGGTCGTCGCCGCGCTTCCATGCGGCGCGCAGGCGAAACGCACGCGAGCGCATTGGACCCGCCGCCCGACCGTCAGTGCACTTGGTCAGCAAGCGCATTCGTTCGGCGGCGCGACGTGCGCCTCGCGATCAAGGCGCGGGGCGCAGCAGGAATGTGTAGAAGCCGCCGCTGGTGTCGTTGTACCCGGTCAGCACCGTGCCTGCATCGTTGATGTCGGTCGCGTGCACGTTCCATGCACCCGCTGGGGCAAAGGCCGGGTTCGCGTTCAGATCGGTTGGCCGGATCGGGTCGCCCGACCACAGCAGCGCCGTGTAGCCATCCGGCGCGGCTGCACCCGGCTTGACCGCGGTGCCCGCCGCTTCTCCGCGGCTGTTGATCGACACGACGCTCAGATTGTTGCTGCCACCGAAGCCAAGTTCGGTCAGAGCTTGGCTGCCCGCCTCATAGCGGAACGGCCTGTTTCCGGCGCAATTGCCGGCGACCCACACGGCACCAGTTCCGGGATTGACCTGGCTGATCCGAACCGGACGACAGCTGATCGAACCCAGCGCGGGAATCGCGGTGACGACGCCGGCGGCATCGGCGACGAACGCCTGCTCGAGTCCGGAAGCATTCTTGAACCAGCCCGTGATCATCCCCGCATCGTTGATGTCGACGGTTGCATAGCCGGGCATCAGCGCCGGCTTCGGCACGCCGTTGAACTGGTAGGTGATCGGCTGATAGACGGAAGACAGGTTCGACATGCCGACCGCCACGCCGCGGTTGTTCACGGCGAAGAGCCGGCTGCCGCTGCTTCCACTTCCGGCCGAGTCGACGTACGCAACCGCGCCGTTGGAGTAGTACCACGCGCCGTTGAGATCGGCCCCGACCAGTTCGCCGGCATCGTTGACCGCAACCGCCTTGGCGTTTGCATTGCTCGGAAACTTGTTGACGAGCTTGCTGAGCTGCCGTCCGTCGTACAGCCACGGCGCGTTGTAGCAGATCGTGCGCTTGGGCTGCGAACTGAGCGTCGTGCACTTGGCGACATAGAAGCCGGTCACCGAACCATTGCCGCTCATTCGGACTGCCGGCCCCGGTGAATTGATCTCCTGCACGGTGAAGCCCGCGGCGAACGCGGGGAGGGTGGCGCCCGCCATCAGGAGCGCCACTGCACACGCGGTGCGCGTCTTCGTCTTGCGGGAGTGCGATTCACGGTTGCGCAATATCGTCGTCATCGAATGTCATCCATCAACGAGTCAACAGAAAGAGAAGTTCCGCCACGGCGCTCGCGGTGCCTGGCCGCGTGTGCGCCGTTCGGCTTGAAGACTTTGAAGCCTGCAGCAGACCGATGCGGATACCGGCTGCGGACCGCTTGCGAATCGCGCAGGTCACCGATAACTGCTGGCCATCGTTCTCGTTCCACCCTTCGCCGTGCTCTTCCAGACCGCTCGAGCCACCGTGCCGGAGGCGACGTCCAGCCCGAGGACCTCCTGGAAGCTGGCAAAGGCAGTGCCGCGCCCGACCGTGTCCGCCGCACCCCAGGCGGTGCCGGTCCACCGGGAGACCTGGACCACGCCGTGGTAGTGATCGATCCAGCCCACCATGGCCAGTGTCCCGTCGGGCGAGATCGCCGTGCGCGTCGCATAAGCATCCACCGGTACGGCGGGGTCGGTGAGCCGCTGCTGCGCGGTCCACGTACCGTCCGGTGTGCCGCGCGTGACCCAGACCGAAGCCCGATCCACGTTGATCGTCGCGTCGAAGATCGAGGCCGCGACGATCGCATTCCCCGCATCGTCCACCGCCAGATCGGGACTCAGGTACGAGGAGCCAGAATAAGTTGCCGCGATCAGGGCGGTCGGAGCGGTCCAGGTTCCGTCTGACCGCTGCCGCACGGATTCGATGCCGAAGCCCATGTAGATGACCGTTGCGAGACTTCTGGCGTCGAGCGCCACCTGCGGGTTGACGATGTAGCCAACGCTGGACGAAACGGTTTCGGAAATCGTCGTGGGCGAATTCCAAGCGCCGTACGGTCCGCTCCGCGAGACGAACTTCACGTTGGTACCGGTAAGGAGGCTGGTGTAAGGCGACAGCGAGTAGACGACTGCGCCTGCCCCGCTCGCATTCACAGCGAGGCCGATGTACAGCCCATCGTCGGATCCCGAAACCACGGCCGTCGGTTCCCACGCCTGCTTGCCGGCCAACAGCGTTGCGGCCTTCACCACATGCCGCGTGCCATCCCACATGGTCCAGGCCGCGGTGACGTTGCCGTACTTGTCGACGCCGACGGGCACGAACAGGGTTACCGCCACGCCGCCGATCGGGCCCTGGTCGACGTCATAGGTCGTCCAGGCAGATGCCGTTGCCGGCTTCACTGCGACCTGGATCTTCTGCTGCGGCGAGGGCGTTGTGGCGACCGGATCCTGATACGTCCACGAAACGGCCATCGTCCCGTCCGCACCCACGGCGACGCTGGGCGTCATGGAGAAGCCCGCCGTGCCCGAGATCGTGAACGGCGCAGCCCAGCGACCACCTGACTGCACCGCGGCGCCGATGGTGGCGCCGCCGCTCCCGGTGTACGTGTACTGATCCCAGGCCGCGATCGTGAGGCCGCTCGCGTTGACCGCGACGGCATTCAACTGCGAGCCGCCTCGCGAGTCCGGCTGATTGGTCGGCGAGATCGCGACCGCCGATGTCCAGCCGCTACCGGCCGCGAAGGCATTCGAGCCGAGCGGACCGGCGAGCAGCAGAACCGCGTTGAAAGCGAAGGTGATTTGGGCGAGGCGTCTCGCGCCGCGCCGGATGGGGAATGCAAGTCTCATGTCCGAACCTCGTGTCTGTGGAATGTGTCGTATGCCGTCTTCAATTCCGTCCGGCCGCAGTCCATGCCGCGGCGACCGCGTTCTGTTGGATCGAACCGGCGCCGAACTGGTCGCCCGCCGCGCTGAGGCTGGCGGCGCGCGCGCCCGCGTAGTCGATCGACGAGGTCAGGTAAACCGAAAGCGCGCGCGCAATCGCGTCGTCGCGCTCCGTCGCCTGCGCGGCCATGCAGTTGGCGCTCAACCGCGCGGCCGCCAGCAGACCAAGGAATCGTGGCGTCGCCTTGCGTCGGGATTGGACACGGTCCCGGGTGCCTGATACGGCCGCGCCGTGTGCGATCACCCTGCCTCGAGGATGCCGGCGTCGAATCTGCATGTGTTCTGGTCCCCCATCGGTTGCGGTGCGCGGACGGCTGGTTCGCCGCGTCGTCGATGCGACGGGCGCCGAGTTCCAGATCTCGACGCTTCGATTCGACATTGCCTGCGCGGGCCGAGAAGCTAATGCAGATTCCCATGGAGTGATCATGGGTTAAGCCGTCCGGTCGTGCGTCTCTACCCATTTGTGTGACGCGCGTACGTTTCCCGCTCGCGCCAATTGATTCGCAATTCGATTCAGACCCAGGTAGATCGCGAAGAGCACGCGGGGGTCGATCACCGCGGCCGTGGCGTTCCGCTGACGAACCGTTCGCCTACCGAATGCCGGCGTGACCGACGGGAAACTGTGATTGGATGCCGGGGCGGAGAGCGTTCGGCAACCGGGTGCGCGCGGCGCTTACGGTTGCAGCGCGCGTCCGACGCGCAACCGCCGCCACCACGGCGTCAACTTGAGGATCTCGAACCAGCCAAGACACGCGAGACCCGCGAGCAGGCTCAGGCTGATATCCCGTGCATGCACCGGTGCAAAGGAAAACAGCGCCCGCACCGGCACTGCGAATAGCACGATGGTCAGCAGGATCGCGCTACCGGCGACCACCCACCACAGCGCGCGATTGCCGACCCGCAGCATCGCGATCGCCGATCGCGACC
>JBAIYN010000089.1:0-4341 GCA_037915775.1 Burkholderiales bacterium
CGGCGGATCACCGTCCACTCGAGGCGGCGCAGCAGCGCGTCCGGGTTGCGCGGGGCGGGCATCGGGCGGTGGCGCGTGTTCGGGAGGCGCTCGGTCGCGTGCCGCGGCCTACGACTGCGCGGCCACCTTGACGTGCGTCTCGAGCGGCCTGTCGGGCGCGCGCACCGACGAGAGCACGCGCGCGACGATCTGGTCGGCCGTGACGCCGTCGGCCAGCGCCTCGTACGACAGCACGAGCCGGTGCCGCAGCACGTCGGGCACCAGGTCCTTCACGTCTTCAGGCAGCACGTAGCTGCGGCCGCGCAGATAAGCGAGCGCGCGCGCCGCCTCGATCAGGTGGATCGTGCCGCGCGGACTGGCGCCGTAGGTCAGGTAATGCGCGATTCCCTTGATGCCGTGGCGATCCGGCTCGCGCGTGGCCGACACCAGCCGCACCGCGTACTGCATCAGCGACGGATCGACGTATCCCTGGCGGCATTCCCTTTGCAGCGCGGCCAGCTGCTCGGTCGTCGCGACTTCGGCCACCGCGGTCGCGGGTCCGGTCACGCGCTCGACGATCACGTATTCCTCCTCGTCGGTCGGATAGCCAACCAGCACCTTCATCATGAAGCGGTCGACCTGCGCCTCCGGCAGCGGATACGTGCCCTCGGTCTCGATCGGATTCTGCGTGGCCATCACCAGGAACGGCTCCGGCACCGGATACGTGTGGCCGGCGATCGTGACCTGGCGCTCCTGCATCACCTCGAGCAGCGCGCTCTGCACCTTGGCCGGCGCGCGGTTGATCTCGTCGGCAAGCAGAAGATTCGTGAACACCGGGCCGAGCGAAGTGGCGAAGTCGCCGGTCTTCTGGCTGTAGATCCGCGTGCCGACGAGGTCGGCCGGCACGAGGTCGGGCGTGAACTGGATCCGCTTGTGGCTGCCGCGGATCGTCTGCGCCAGCGTCTTGACCGTCAGCGTCTTGGCGAGCCCCGGCACGCCCTCGACCAGCAGGTGCCCCTGCGCCAGCGTCGCGACCAGCACGCGCTCGAGGAAGTGGTCCTGGCCGACGACGACGCGCTTGACCTCGAACAGGATGCGCTCCATCGTCGCCGACACGGCTTCGCGATTCGGTCTCTTGTCGTCCATGCGTTTCGCCTGTGTGGGATTACGTCAGAAGGGATGGATGCCGACACCGGCGGCTGCATTCTCGATCGGAACCGCGAAGCCGATGCCGATGAACACGCGCTCGCGCGTCGGGTTCAGGATTGCGGTCACGATGCCGACCACTTCGCCGTCCATCGTCACCAGCGGTCCGCCGGAATTGCCCGGATTGGCCGCCGCGTCGAACTGGATCAGGTTGGTCAGCGTGCGCCTGCCCTGCGGCGAGCGGAATTCGCGCTGCAGTCCCGACACCACGCCGTAGGTCACCGACGGGCCGATGCCGAACGGGAAGCCCACTGCGACGACCCGATCGCCGGGCGCGAGATCGCCGGTCGAGCGCAACGTCGCGGGCTTCAGGTCATCGGGGACCACCTTGGCCTTCAGCACCGCGAGATCGTTCTCGGGTTGCGTGGAGATGACCGTCGCCTCGGATTCCGATCCGTCGGCGAACGTGACGATCAGCTTTTCTGCACCGACCGCGACGTGCAGGTTGGTGAGGATGATCCCGCTTTCGACGATCACCACACCGGTGCCCACACCCTCCTCGATGTCCGGGTCACCGCGCTCGCCCGGCTCGATGCCGCGCACCCGCACGACCGACGGCGCCACCGCTTCGGCCGCCTTCGCGGCGGGCGAAGGCAGGTCTTCGTTCGCGAGCGTGTGCAGCACCGCGCGGTCGATGTCCTTCTGCGTGATCGCGCGCTGGCCGGGAACCCCCGACATGAAGGCGAGACCGGCAATGGCCGCCAGTGCGGCCCCGGCGACGACCAGCAGGAATCGTTCGTGGCGCGCTGCGAGCCGACGCAGTGCGCCGAGCGCGGATCGCGCAGGCGTGCCCGTGGGCATCACCGGATCGGAAACTGCGCTCGCCGGCGGCCGATGAGCCGCGCGCGACTGACTGTAAAAGGCCGGCCGTTTCATCGGCACCTCAGCAAGACCACAGCAGCAACTTCAACCCGCGGCAACTGTCGGCCGCATTCAATCCCTACGATATTCCGAAACGCGCCTGGCGGGGCAAGCCGTACCTACGGTAGCAAGGTAACCAGAAGTTTCCCAACGTCGCGTGCGTTCGGAAAACCCCTGCTCCCGGTCCCGCCCATCCTCCGCCGCAGCGCGCGGCGGGTAAATTGAGCGCCTTTTCACCGCGAGCGGCTTCGATGACCGAACAGAACAAGACGCTGCAACCCGCGCATTGGCCGCGCCCGCGCGGCTACGCCAACGGCATCGCCGCGCAGGGAACCTACGTGACGATCGCCGGCCAGATCGGCTGGAACGCGCAGGAGAAGTTCGAGACCGACGATCTGGTCGGCCAGGTGCGGCAGGCGCTCGCGAACGTGCTCGCCGTGCTGGGCGAGGCCGGAGGCCGGCCCGAGCACATCGTGCGCATGACCTGGTACCTGGTGGACAAGCGCGAATACCTGTCACGCGTGCGAGAGATCGGTGCCGTTTACCGCGATCTGATGACAACCATCGGCAATGCCGTTGCCTACCCGGCGATGACTGCGGTGCAGGTGGTCGCGCTGATGGAGGACCGCGCCAAGGTCGAGATCGAGTGCACCGCGGTCATTCCGCCGATCGAGGAGCACGGCGGCGCATGACACCGGGCGCGTAAACTCGCCGCTTCCTGGAGGGACCACGCATGAACGCGCCCAGCACCCACTCGCAATTGAAGGCCCGGTTCAAATGGGATGACCCGCTGTTGCTCGATGCGCAACTCACCGACGAGGAGCGCATGGTGCGAGACGCTGCCGCGCGCTACGCGCAGGACAAGCTGGCGCCGCGCGTGCTGGAGGCATTTCGCAAGGAGCACACCGACCCGGCGATCTTCCGCGAGATGGGCGAACTCGGCCTGCTCGGTCCGACGATCCCGGCGGAATATGGCGGGCCCGGGCTGAACTAC
This sequence comes from Burkholderiales bacterium, assembly GCA_037915775.1. Classification (GTDB taxonomy): domain Bacteria; phylum Pseudomonadota; class Gammaproteobacteria; order Burkholderiales; family Burkholderiaceae_F; genus JAKOQB01. The sequence continues at coordinate 3,041 of JBAIYN010000089.1, forward strand.
GTGAGCTACGGGCTGATCGCGCGCGAGGTCGAGCGCGTCGATTCCGGATACCGCTCGATGATGAGCGTGCAGTCGTCGCTGGTGATGCTGCCGATCTACGAGTTCGGCACCGAGGCGCAGCGCAGGAAGTACCTGCCTCGCCTGGCCTCCGGCGAGTGGATCGGCTGCTTCGGGCTGACGGAGCCGAACCACGGCTCCGATCCCGGCAACATGGCCTCGCGCGCGAAGAAGGTCGACGGTGGCTATCGCCTGACCGGATCGAAGATGTGGATCAGCAACTCGCCGATCGCGGACGTCTTCGTCGTATGGGCGAAGAACGATGCCGGCGCGATCCGGGGCTTCGTGCTCGAAAAGGGCATGAAGGGACTGACCGCACCGGCGATCCACGGCAAGGTCGGGCTGCGCGCATCGATCACCGGCGAGATCGTGATGGACGACGTGTTCGTGCCCGCCGAGAACGAGTTCCCGAAAGTCGAGGGGCTGAAGGGGCCGTTGACGTGCCTGGATTCGGCGCGCTTCGGCATCGCATGGGGCGCGCTTGGCGCGGCCGAGGACTGCTGGTTCCGCGCCCGGCAATACGTGCTGGACCGCAAGCAGTTCGGCCGTCCTCTGGCGGCGAACCAGCTGATCCAGAAGAAGCTCGCCGACATGCAGACCGAGATCACGCTCGGGCTGCAGGGCTGCCTGCGGCTCGGCCGCATGAAGGAAGATGGCACGGCCGCGGTCGAGATCACCAGCATCATGAAGCGCAATTCGTGCGGCAAGGCGCTCGACATCGCGCGGCTGGCGCGCGACATGCTGGGTGGCAACGGGATCAGCGACGAATTCGGCATCGCGCGCCATCTGGTCAACCTGGAAGCCGTCAACACCTACGAGGGCACGCACGACATCCATGCGCTGATACTGGGACGCGCACAGACCGGGATCCAGGCCTTCATGTAAGCGCGGCGATGCGCGCGCTGCGCTACGACTCTTTCGGGCCGATAGCGCAGGTCGCGCGCTTCGTCGATATTCTCCGGCCCGAACCCGCCCCGGGCGAGGTGCTGGTCCTCGTCACCTGCGCACGCTGCTGCAATGGGTCCGCGAGGGACGCCTACGGCCGCTGATATCGCAGCACTTCGCATTCGCCGACGCGGTCAAGGCGCTCGAACTCTCGAAGAGCGGACACGCAGGCGGCAAGCTGGTCGTGCAAATGGCTTGAGGCGAGGCGCCGGCGCGCAGTCCGGCACACCGGCGCCGCGCCTGCGTTACGGAACGCTGGCGACGATCTTCGCGAACTCGCCCTCGGTGTAGGCACGCAT
>JBAIYN010000458.1:0-4008 GCA_037915775.1 Burkholderiales bacterium
TCGGCGCCGCCACCGCCTTCTTCGCGGCGACGATCGCGGTCACGCAGACCGACATCAAGAAGGTGCTGGCGTACTCGACCGTGTCGCAACTGGGCTTCATGTTCGTCGCGGTCGGCGTCGGCGCCTATGGCGTGGCGGTGTTCCACCTGTACACGCACGCGTTCTTCAAGGCCTGCCTGTTCCTCGGCGCGGGTTCGGTGATCCACGCGATGTCGGGCGAGCAGGACATCCGCAAGATGGGCGCCTTGGCGAAGAGGATCCCGCTCACCGCAGTGACCTTCATCATCGCCACCGCCGCGATCGCCGGCATCCCGTTCCTGTCGGGCTTCTTCTCGAAGGACGAAATCCTTCTGTATTCGCTGGTCAGCCCATTGGGGGCGAAGGCGCTGTTCACGGTGATGGCGCTGACCGCGCTGATGACGGCCTTCTACATGTTCCGCCTGCTGTGGCTGGTGTTCTTCGGCAACTCGCGCGTCGAGCCCGAGGTCGCGCATCACATCCACGAATCGCCGCGGTCGATGACGTCGGTGCTGGTGACCCTCGCATTCCTGTCGGTGGTCGGTGGGTATCTGTCGATCCCGCACTTCCTCGAGCCGCAGCTACCGCTGCCGCAGGTCGAGGAAGCGGCACACCACTTCCACTGGACCGTGGTCGGCGTCTCGGTGGCGCTCGGCCTGCTCGGCCTCGCCGGCGCGTGGTTCGTCTACGGCGGCACCGGCACGCTGGGCGAACGGCTGCAGACGCAGTTCGCGCCGCTGCACCGCCTGCTGTACGCCAAGTACTTCATCGACGAGCTGTACGACGCGCTGATCGGGCGGCCGCTGCTGTGGATCTCGGATCGCGTGTTCCTGCGCCTCGGCGACCGCCTGCTGCTGGACGGCACGCTGAACGGCCTGGCGGCGCTCGCGCAGCGCACCGCGGGACGCTTCGCGCGCGTGCAGACCGGCAACCTGCACCTGTACGCGCTGTTCGTGCTGCTCGGCATCGTTGGTGCCCTGCTGTGGAGCTGGCGCCATGGATAACGCGTTCATGCTGAACCTCGTCCTGTACCTGCCGCTGCTCGGCATCGGGCTCCTGCTCACCACGCCCGACGGCCAAGAGGACCGGATGCGCCATCTGTCGTTCGGCGTGATGGTCGCGCAGCTGTTCCTCACCGTGATCCTGTACCTGCGCTTCGATCCGAACGTGGCCGGGCTGCAGTTCGAAACCAGGCTGCCGTGGATTCCCGAATGGGGCGTGTACTACCAGATCGGCCTGGACGGCTACAACGTGCTGCTGGTGCTGCTGACCGCGTTCCTGGGCCCCTTGGTGGTCGCCGGCGCGTTCAGCGCGGTGCAGAAGGACGTCAAGCTCTTCTACGCGATGATCTTCCTGATCCAGTTCGCGATGCTGGGCACCTTCGTCGCGCAGGACCTCTTCCTGTTCTACGTGTTCTGGGAAACGATGCTGATCCCGATGTTCCTGATCATCGGCATCTGGGGCGGCGAGCGGCGCATCTACGCGACGCTGAAGTTCGTGCTGTACACCGCGTTCGGCTCGATCCTGATGCTGGCCGCGCTGATCTACCTCGTCTACTCGCTGCAACAATCGACCGGCGTCACGTCGTTCGCGTTCGCCGACCTGTACAAGGTGAAGCTGCCGGTCGACGTGCAGGCGATCCTGCTCTTCGCCTTCGCGCTGTCGTTCGCGATCAAGGTGCCGATGGTGCCGCTGCACACCTGGCTGCCCGACGCGCACGTCGAGGCACCGACCACCGGCTCGGTGATCCTGGCCGGCGTGCTGCTGAAGATGGGAACGTACGGATTCATGAAGCTCGGCTTCCCGCTGTTCCCGGACGCGACGCGCGCCGCCACGCCGCTGATCATGGCGCTGGCGGTGATCAGCATCGTCTACGGCGCGTGCCTCGCTCTGGTGCAGACCGACATCAAGAAGATCATCGCCTACTCGTCGATCAGCCACCTCGGCTACGTGATGCTCGGCCTGATCAGCCTCGACCTGCTCGGCATCCAGGGCGCGGTGATCCAGATGGTCAGCCATGGACTGACGGCGGCCGGCCTGTTCCTGATGGTCGGCATGATCTATGAGCGCTGCCACACGCGCGACCTCGCCGCCTACGGCGGGCTGGCGAAGCTGCTGCCGGTGTACTCGGTGTTCTTCGCGATCCTGACGCTGGCATCGATCGGCCTGCCGACCACCAGCGGCTTCACCGGCGAATTCCTCGTGCTGCTCGGCGCGTTCCGCGGCGCGTGGCCCGCGCACGCGGCCGGCGACTCGTTCCCGCTCGCGATGAGCGTGATCGCGGTGTCGGGCGTGGTGCTTGGCGCACTGTACATGCTGTGGTTCGCGCAGCGCTTCCTGTTCGGCCTGGCGAAGGTGCCGCACGCACCGGTGACCGACCTCAACCGCCGCGAGAAATCGATTCTCGCGACGATCGTCGTGGCGATCTTCGCGCTCGGGCTGTTTCCGCAGGAGCCGATGCGCAAGACCGAGCTGGCCGCCAAGCAGTATCAGCAACTGGTCGGAACCCCGCGCACGACGATGGTGGGGAGCACACGATGAACTGGCAAGCCACACTGACCGCGATGCTACCCGAGCACCTGCTGCTCGTGGGGATCGTGCTGCTGACGCTGGTCGAAATCGGGCCGCGCCGCGCGAACCGGGCGCTGACGGTGTCGGTCGCGTCCGTCGCGGCCGCGGCGCTGGCCGCCGCATTGCTCGCGGCCACCGGTTATGCCGCGGCGCCGTTTGCCGGCCACTTCTCGGTGGCGCCGGCGACGCTGGCGGCAAAGGCGATCGTGCTCGCGCTCACGCTGCCGGTGCTGCTGATGGCGCGCGATGACTTCGCCGAGGACGGCCAGTTCCACCTGCTGATGCTGTCGTCGCTGTACGGCACGAGCCTGCTGCTGTCGGCCGACAGCTTCCTGACGCTGTTCCTTGGCCTCGAGCTGATGTCGCTGCCGGTGTACGCGCTCGTGCTGCTCGCCTACGGGCGGCCGGAGAGCGCGGAGGCGGCGCTGAAGTACCTCGTGCTCGGCGGTGCGGCGACGGCGACCTTCCTGATGGGCGTGTCGCTGCTGTTCGGCGCCAGCGGCACGCTCGCGCTGGCGGAGTTCGCCAAGGCGCTGGGATCGACCGACCTGCTGGCGCAGGCGGCCGTGGTGCTGATCATCGTGTCGTTCTTCCTGAAGGCCGCGGTGGTGCCGTTTCACACCTGGGCGCCCGACGCGTACGAGGGCGCCAGCATTCCGGTGACCGCGTACATGGCGGTCGTGATCAAGGCCGGTGTTCTGCTGGCCGCCGTGCGCCTGTTCGCGCAGGCCGCGCTGTCGCCGACGATGGTCGGGCTGCTGGCGATCCTGCCGCTGGCGTCGATGGTCTGGGGCAACCTGACCGCGATGCGCCAGTCGAGCTTCCGCCGCATGATCGCGTACTCGTCGATCGCTCACGCGGGCTATCTCTTCTATGCCTTCCTCGGCGCAGGCAGCACGCGCTTCACCGCGGTGGTGTTCTACGTGCTCGCCTACGGCGTGATGAACCTGCTCGCGTTCGCGTCGCTGCCGCGCGGTCGCGACGACACGGCGCAGGACAGCCTGGAAACCATGCGCGGCATGTTCCAGCGCGATCCGTTTGCCGCGGTGATGATCGGGCTGGCGATGCTGTCGCTGGCCGGCATCCCGCCGCTGCCCGGGTTCGTCGCGAAGTTCCTGATCTTCAAGAACGTGATCGCGGCCGGCTACACGCTGTACGCGGTGCTCGGCCTGATCGGCAGCTACCTCGGCATCTACTTCTACCTGCGCGTGATCCAGTACATGTTCATGGGCGCGCGCGAGCCGGCGGCGGAAGTCGTGCTGGCGCGGCGTGCCGCGCTCGGCGCCACCGTGCTGTGCCTGATCCCGGCGGTCGTGGTCAGCGTGCTGCCGGGATGGGTGATCGGGCTGCTGTAGATCCGCTGCAGTAGGGTCGGCCGGTCGGCACGGCGGCGCGCTCAACGCGCGGCTGGTTGCTCGC
>JBAIYN010000477.1:0-14799 GCA_037915775.1 Burkholderiales bacterium
GGGCTGGTGGCGGAGGGCGAGACGGTCGTCGACCGCATCTACCATCTGGATCGCGGGTACGATCGGATGGAAGCGCGCCTGGCCGCTCTCGGAGCGAGAATCGAACGGATCAAATGATCACGCTGGCGTTATCCAAGGGCAGGATCTTCGACGAAACCGCGCCGCTGCTCGAGCGCGCCGGCATCACGCCGCTGGAGAACCCGGAGGTCTCGCGCAAGCTGATCATCGGCACCTCCCATCCGGGCGTGCGCATCGTCGTGGTGCGCGCGTCCGATGTGCCGACCTATGTGCAGTACGGCGCGGCCGAGCTGGGGGTGGCCGGCAAGGACGTGCTGATGGAGCACGGCGGTGCCGGCTTGTACCAGCCGCTGGACCTGGGCATCGCGCGCTGCCGGCTGTGCGTGGCGGCGCCGGCCGGCTTCGATTACGCGAGCGCGGTACGCCGTGGCGCCCGACTGCGGGTGGCGACCAAGTATGTTCACACCGCTCGCGAGCACTTCGCGTCCAAGGGCGTTCACGTCGACGTGATCAAGCTGTACGGCTCGATGGAGCTGGCGCCGCTGGCCGGGCTGGCCGACGCGATCGTCGATCTCGTGTCCAGCGGCAACACGCTGCGGGCGAACAACCTGGTCGAGGTCGAGGAAATCGCGACGATCAGCTCGCGCCTGATCGTCAACCAGGCCGCACTGAAATTGAAGCGCGAGGAAGTCATGCCCGTGATCGAGCAACTGGAAGCGGTGGTGCAGCGATGAAGATGCGGCGACTCGACACGCGCGCGCAGGACTTCGACGCGGCATTTGCGCAGCTGGTCGCGCACGATTCCGCGATCGACCGCCAGATCGACCGCGCCGCCGAGGCGATCGTCGACGACGTGCGCGCGCGCGGCGATGCCGCGGTGCTCGAGTACACGAACCGGTTCGACCGCATGGAGGCCTCCTCCGTGGCGGCGCTCGAGATATCCGTCGGCGAGATGCGCGCGGCGCTCGATTCCCTGGCGGTCGAGGATCGCGCTGCGCTCGAGGCCGCGGCGCGGCGCATCCAGGCGTTCCACGAAAGGCAGCGCGCGGAATCCTGGACGCTGAAGGAGCCGGACGGCACCGAACTCGGCCAGCGCGTGACCTCGCTCGACAGCGTCGGCGTGTACGTGCCGGGCGGGCTCGCCGCCTACCCGTCGTCGGTGCTGATGAACGTGGTGCCGGCGCAGGTAGCCGGCGTGAGGGACATCGTGATGGTGTCGCCGACCCCGAACGGCGAGCGCAACCCGCTCGTGCTCGCGGCCGCCAGCCTGGCCGGCGTCACGCGCGCGTTCGCGATCGGCGGCGCGCAGGCGGTGGCGGCGCTCGCCTACGGCACCGCGACGGTGCCGAGCGTCGACAAGATCGTCGGACCGGGCAATGCCTACGTGGCGGCTGCCAAGCGGCGCGTGTTCGGCGTGGTCGGCATCGACATGATCGCGGGTCCGAGTGAGATCCTGGTGATCTGCGACGGCAGGACCGATCCGGACTGGATCGCAATGGACCTCTTCTCGCAGGCCGAGCATGACGAGCTGGCGCAGGCGATCCTGCTGACGCCCGATGCGCAGTTCATCGACGCCGTCGAAGCGTCGATTGTCAGGCTGCTGCCGTCGATGCCGCGCCGGTCGATCATCGAAGGAAGCCTTGCGGGCCGCGGCGCGCTGATCCTGACGCGCGATCTCGACGAGGCCTGCGCGGTCGCCGATCGCATAGCACCCGAACACCTGGAAATCTCGACCGAGGATCCGGAGCGCTGGGCCGCCAAAATCCGGCACGCGGGCGCAATCTTCCTCGGTCGCTACACGTCGGAATCGCTCGGCGATTACTGCGCTGGTCCGAATCACGTTTTGCCGACGGCGCGCACCGCGCGCTTCTCGTCGCCGCTCGGCGTGTACGACTTCCAGAAGCGCACCAGCCTGATCGGCGTGTCGCGCGAGGGGGCGCAGTCGCTCGGCCGCATCGCGGCACGGCTGGCGCAGGGCGAGCGGCTGCCGGCGCACGCGCAGAGCGCGGAATACCGGATCGGCAAATGAAGACGGTCGCCGGCCGGAACGCGGATCTGGCCGTCATCCGCGAGGACGTGCGCGCGATCAGCGCGTATCACGTGCCGCCGGCAAGCGGATTCATCAAGCTCGACGCGATGGAGAATCCGTTCGGCCTGCCGGCCCCGCTGGCGCAGGAACTCGGCGCGCTGCTGGCGCAGGTTGCGCTGAACCGCTATCCGCCGGCCAATCCCGTGGGGTTCAAGGCCAAGCTGGGCCACGCGGTCGGCCTGCCTGCCGGCATGAGCCTGATGCTGGGCAACGGCTCCGACGAGCTGATCCACCTCGTGATCCAGGCCTGCGCGAAGCCCGGGGCGACGGTGCTGTCGCCATGGCCGAGCTTCGTGATGTACGAAATGAGCGCGAAGTTTGACGGCTGCAGCTTCGTCGGGGTGCCGCTGCGACCGGATTTCACGCTCGACCGTGCCGCGATGCTGATCGCGATCGCCCAGCATCGCCCGGCCGTGGTTTTCATCGCCTGGCCCAACAATCCGACCGGCAACCTGTTCGACCGCGCCACGGTCGAAGCGATCCTCGACTGCGCGCCGGGTCTCGTCGTGCTGGACGAAGCCTACATGCCGTTCGCGCAGGACACCTGGCTGCCGCAGTTGCTGTCGCGGCCGAATCTGCTCGTGCTGCGCACGCTGTCCAAGCTCGGACTGGCGGGAATCCGGCTTGGCTACCTTGCCGGCCGTCCGGAATGGATCGAGCAGTTCGACAAGCTGCGGCCGCCGTACAACGTGAACGTGCTGACCCTCGCCGCAGCCGAGTTCATGCTCGACCAGTTGCCGTTGCTCGACGAGCAGGCGGCTGTCCTGCGTGCGGAGCGGGCGCGGCTGCTCGCATCGCTGCGCGCACTGCGGCGCGTGGAACCGTTCGACTCCGCCGCCAACTTCGTCCTTTTCCGCGTCGCCGATCCCGATGGTGTCTTTGCGCGCCTGAAGGACCGCGGCATACTGATCAAGAATGTCTCGCGCATGCACCCGCTGCTCGCCGGCTGCCTGCGCACCACGGTGGGAACACCCGCGGAGAATGACGCTTTCATCGACGCCCTGAAGACGAGCCTGAAACCATGACCGCGCGCATCGCCGAAGTCGTCCGCAACACCCGGGAAACGCAGATCCGCGTCGTCGTGAACCTCGACGGCAGCGGGCAGAGCCAACTCGCGACCGGCATCGGTTTCTTCGACCACATGCTCGATCAACTCGCGCGCCATGGCGCGCTCGACCTCACAGTCGAGGCCTCCGGCGACCTGCATGTGGACGGCCACCACACGGTCGAAGACGTGGGCATCGCGATCGGCCAGGCAGTGGCGAAGGCTGCGGCAGACAAGACGGGCATCCGACGCTACGGGCACGCCTACGTCCCGCTCGACGAGGCGCTGTCACGGGTCGTCGTCGACCTGTCAGGTCGCCCGGGACTCGAATGGCATGTGCCGTTCACGCGCGCGATGATCGGCGAGTTCGATGTCGATCTCGCGCACGAGTTCTTCCAGGGCTTCGTCAACCACGCGCTGGTTACGCTGCACGTCGACAACCTGCGCGGCGACAACGCGCACCACCAGTGCGAAACGGTGTTCAAGGCGTTCGCGCGCGCGCTGCGCATGGCGCTGGAGCCGGACCCCAAGGCGGCGGGGGTGGTTCCTTCGACGAAAGGGACTTTGTGAAGCGTTGTCCGTTGTCAGTTGTTCGTTGTCCGTGAGGCCAGGAACAACGAGCAACCGGCAACGAGCAACAAGCAACTTCGATGATTGCAGTGATCGACTACGGCATGGGCAACCTCCGCTCGGTGGCGAAGGCGCTCGAGCACGTTGCGCCGAAGGAGTCGGTGGTCGTGACGTCGGATGCGGCGGTGATCGATGCCGCCGAGCGGGTCGTCTTCCCGGGGCAGGGCGCGATGCCGGACTGCATGCGCTATCTGCGCGAGGCCGGACTCGAAGACGCGGTGCGCGGCGCCCTGCAGACGAAGCCCGTGCTCGCCGTCTGCATCGGCGAGCAGATGCTGTTCGACTATTCCGAGGAAACGCGTATTACGGGGGCGACGACGCCCGGACTGGCTCTGTTTCCGGGCGCCGTGCTGCGCTTCCGCGACGCGGACATGCGGCGCGACGGCGCTCGACTGAAGGTGCCGCATATGGGCTGGAATCGCGTGCGGCAGGTGCGGACGCATCCGCTGTGGGCGGGCATTGCCGACGGAGAGTATTTCTACTTCGTCCACAGCTATTACGTCGCGCCGACGGACGGGCGGCTGACGGTCGGCGATTCGGATTACGGCGTCACCTTTACCTGCGCGGTCGCGCAGGATAATATTTTCGCCACCCAGTTCCACCCCGAAAAAAGCGCAGCCGCCGGACTCAGGCTCTACGAAAACTTCACCCGCTGGAATCCCTGATTCCGGCCCACCCGGCTTCTTCCTCCCCAGGTTCGCTGCGAAGTTTCCGCCCCCGCGTTGTTCCTCCAAGGCAATGCTGCTGATCCCCGCGATTGATCTGAAAGACGGCAAGTGCGTGCGCCTGCGCCAGGGCGACATGAAAGACGTGACGGTGTTTTCGGAAGACCCCGCGGCGATGGCGCGGCACTGGGTCGACCAGGGCGCGCGTCGGCTGCACATCGTCGACCTGAACGGCGCGCGGTCGGGCCGGCCGGTCAACGAGGCGGTGATCAAGAAGATCGTCAAGTCGGTCGGGGAAGACGTGCCGGTGCAGCTCGGCGGCGGCATCCGCGACATGGACACGATCGAGCGCTACATCGACGACGGCGTGCGCTATGTCGTGATCGGCACCGCCGCGGTCAAGAATCCCGGTTACCTGCACGACGCCTGCAGCGCGTTCGGCGGGCACGTGATCGTCGCGCTCGACGCCAAGGGCGGCAAGGTGATGACCGACGGCTGGAGCAAGCTGACCGGGCACGACGTGGTCGACCTGGCGCGCAAGTTCGAGGACTACGGCGTCGACGCGATCCTGTACACCGACATCGGCCGCGACGGCATGCTGTCCGGTGTGAACATCGAGGCCACGGTGGAGCTGGCGCGTGCGGTGAAGATTCCCGTGATCGCCAGCGGCGGCGTGGCCAGCATCAAGGACATCGAAGCCCTGTGCGCCGTCGAGAACGAAGGGATCGAAGCGGCGATCCTGGGCCGCTCGCTCTACGAGGGCACGCTGGACTTCAAGGCGGCACAGGCGCGCGCGGACGAACTCGGCGAGGAAGGGTGACGGCCTCGGTATCCTTGCGGTCGAACGCAAACCCGAGCCATGCTTGCCAAGCGCATCATTCCCTGCCTCGACGTGACCGCCGGCCGCGTGGTCAAGGGGGTGAATTTCGTCGCGCTGCGCGATGCCGGCGACCCCGTGGAAATCGCGCGCCGCTATGACGAGCAGGGCGCCGACGAGCTGACGTTCCTCGACATCACCGCCAGCTCGGATCAGCGCGACATCATCCTGCACGTGATCGAAGCGGTCGCCGAGCAGGTGTTCATTCCGCTGACCGTGGGCGGCGGGGTGCGCAAGGTCGAGGACGTGCGCCGGCTACTGAACGCGGGCGCGGACAAGATCTCCGTGAACACCGCGGCGGTGCAGGATCCGCAGCTGGTTGCCGCAGCGAGCGCGCGCTTCGGTTCGCAGTGCATCGTGGTGGCGGTCGACGCGCGGCGGCGTCAGGCGCACGATCCGTCGCGCGGCTGGGAGGTGTACACGCACGGCGGCCGCACGCCGACCGGAATCGATGCGATCGACTGGGCGCGGCGCGTCGGCGAACTCGGCGCGGGCGAAATCCTGCTGACGAGCATGGATCGCGACGGCACGCGCATCGGCTTCGACCTGGAGCTCACGCGCGCGGTCGCCGACGCGGTGCCGATCCCGGTGATCGCGTCCGGCGGCGTCGGCACCCTGCAGCACCTGGCCGACGGAATCGCCAAGGGCGGCGCCGACGCGGTGCTGGCGGCATCGATCTTCCACTATGGCGAATTCACCGTGCGCCAGGCCAAGGAATTCATGGCCGCGCAGGGAATTCCGATGAGGCTGTCATGACCTTGCCGGGCCGCCCCGAGCGCGAATTCCCGGCGCACGGCGAGAAGGTATCCCGATGACCTGGCTCGACGAAGTGGCGTTCGACGAGCGCGGGCTGGTGACGGTGATCGCGCAGGATGCGGCATCGCGCCGCGTGCTGATGGTTGCTTGGGCGAATCGCGACGCCCTGGCCGAAACGGCCGCCACCGGCCAGGCTGTCTACTTTTCCCGCTCGCGCGGCAAGTTGTGGCGCAAGGGCGAGGAGTCGGGCCATCGGCAGCAGGTCCGTGAGGTGCGGCTGGATTGCGACGGCGACGTGGTGCTTTACCTGGTGGAGCAGGCGGGCGGCATTGCCTGCCATACTGGGCGCGAGAGCTGTTTCTTCCGCCGGCTCGACCGCGATATCTGGCGCATCGTCGATCCGGTCCTGAAGGACCCCGAACTCATCTACCGCAAATGAGCGACGATACGCTGCGCCGTCTCGCCGACGTGATCGAGTCGCGCAAGGGGGGCGACCCCGACACCTCGTATGTCGCGCGCCTGCTTGCCAAGGCGCCGGATTCGATCCTGAAGAAGGTCGGCGAAGAAGCGACCGAGACCGTGCTGGCCGCGAAGGACGGCAACGCCGAGCGCATCATCGCCGAGACCGCCGATCTTTGGTTTCATTGCCTGGTGATGCTCGCGCATCACGGCCTGCGGCCCGAACAGGTGCTGGCCGAACTCGACCGCCGCGCCGGCACGTCCGGGATTGAAGAAAAGGCCGCGCGCAAGGCGCAAGCGCGCGAGCAAGGCGAGCGATGACATTACGACGCGGCCTTTCGGAGCAGGCTGACTTGCGCATCGCGCAGGTCAAGCCCGCCGCGGCGGGCGGCCGGAACCAAAAGGCCGCGCGCAAGGCGCAAGCGCCCGAGCAAGGCGAGCGATGAATTCAGCGCGCGAGCGCGAAAAGCGACTCTCGTACCTCCCATGAGCCACGATCCCAATTGCATCTTCTGCCGCATCATCCGCGGCGAACTTCCCGCCAAAAAGGTCCACGAGGACGACGATTTCGTCGTGTTTCCGGACATTCATCCGGCCGCGCCGGTGCATCTGCTGATGGTGCCCAAGGAGCATTTCGCCACGCTCGCCGATGCGCAGGCGAAACACGGCGCGCTGTTGGGTAAAATGCTGCTCCTCGCACCGAGGCTGGCACGAGAACAGGGCGCCACGAATGGATATCGTGTCGTCGTCAATAACGGCCCGGACGGCGGGCAAGAGATTTATCACTTGCACGTGCACGTGCTGGGCGGACCCCGGCCGTGGAAACGTCTATAGGAGCTGACCATGGGTTCGTTCTCGATTTGGCATTGGCTGATCGTCCTGCTGGTGATCGTGTTGGTGTTCGGCACCAGCAAGCTGAAGAACATCGGCAGGGATCTGGGCGGCGCGATCAAAGGCTTCAAGGAAGGCATGGCGGAGGGCAGCACCGAAGCTGCCAAGCCGGCGGCGAAGGTCGAGGAGGCCAAGCAGGTCGCCGGCCAGACCATCGACGTGCAGGCCAAAGAGAAATCCTGACATTCCGCGTCTGCTCGGGCGTGCCGCGCCGGACGCCCGATCCCATCATGTTCGATTTGAGTTTTGGTGAGCTGGCGGTCATCGGCACCGTGGCGCTCGTGGTCCTCGGCCCCGAGCGGCTGCCCAAGGTCGCACGCACGTTCGGCGACTGGGTCGGCAAGGCGCAGCGCTACGTCAGTCAGGTCAAGGCGGATATCAACCGCGAGATCGAGCTCGCTGAACTGAAGAAGCTGCAGGAGGAGGCGCGCAGTGCCGCGCAGTCGGTCCAGTCCGCCGTCCAGGGCGCCGAGGCGGAACTGAACAAGGCCTCTGCGGAGATGAATGCGGCGGCCGGGGCAACGTCGACGTCCGATTACTCGTGGGAGGGGGCCGGTGAGACCTGGCAGCGCCAGGTGTTTCCGAAGCGCTACAAGCCGGGCCCATCGATCGACGAATTGACCGAAGAGATCGCTCGTCTGAAGCGCGAGCTGGCGCGCCCCGACTCCTATGCCGGAACGCGGCGGAAATACGCGCCGCGCGCGCGTGTCAATAGGCCCCGCATTCACCGATGAGCTCGCCGGCGCCGGATTCTCCCGACCAGGAGCAGAGCTTCCTTTCGCATCTGATCGAGCTGCGCCAGCGGCTGGTGCGGGCGGCGCTTGCAGTGGTGATCGTCTTCTTGGCGCTGACGCCGTTCATGAAGGAGATCTTCGAACTGCTGTCGGAGCCGATGATGCACGCGCTGCCGGCTGGCACCAAGTTGCTGGCCACCGGGGTGACGACGCCGTTCCTGGTGCCGCTGAAGGTGACGCTCTTCACCGCCCTGCTGCTCTCGCTGCCTTACGTGCTGTACCAGGCGTGGGCATTCGTTGCCCCCGGGCTGTACCAGCACGAGCGGCGGCTGGCGCTGCCGGTGATCGTATCGAGCGTCGTCATGTTCGCGCTCGGCGTGGCCTACTGCTACTTCGTCGTGTTCGGCGTCGTGTTCCGCTTCATCGCGCATTTCGCGCCGGCGACGGTCAACGTCGCGCCGGACATCGACGCCTACTTCAGCTTTGTGATGGGGATGTTCCTCGCCTTCGGGGCGGCGTTCGAGATGCCGATCGCGGTGGTGCTGCTGGTGCGGTTCGGTATCGCCAGCATCGACAAGCTGAAGCAGGCTCGCCCCTACGTGATTGTCGGCGCCTTCATCGTCGCGGCGATCTTCACCCCGCCCGATGTCTTGTCGCAGATGCTGCTGGCGGTGCCGCTGTGCGTGCTGTACGAACTCGGCGTGCAATGCGGACGCTTCGTGGTGCCGCGCGGCGAGGCCGAGCAGGCGGCCGCCGAAAATTCCTGAGCGTCAGATCCGGACCGCAGGAACGACCAACTGAACATGAACGCACTGCGAGCCACACTGCTTGCCCTCCTCCTGCTCGGCGCCGCAGCGTCCGCGCAGCGCCTGCAGATCGTCCCCGATACGGACGCCGATCTGGCGGCGGGCTGGACCGCGTACCAGGCGGGCGATCCGGCGAAAGCGCTGATCCATTTCCGCAAGGCGGCGGAACGCAATCAGCGCGTCGCCCAGTTCAACCTCGCGGTGATGCTCGTCAACGGCGAAGGCACGCGTGCCGATCCGAAGGAAGGGGTCTCCTGGCTGCGCAAGGCGGCAGACAACGGGCTGGCGCGCGCGCAGTACTCGCTGGCGGTGATGTATGAGCGCGGCGAGAACATCGAGCGCTCTCTGACGGATGCGACCGCCTGGTACCTGAAGGCGGCGGAGCAGGGCTGGCGGGACGCGCAAGTCAGCGTGGCGACGCAGTACTTTCTTGGCCGCGGCGCGCCGAAGGACTACGCACAGGCCGCGCACTGGTACGAGCGCGCCGCCGAGCAGGGCGACCAGGGCGCCTGCTACATCATTGCCAGCATGTACGAGAACGGCGATGGCGTGCCAAAGGACCTGAACCGCGCGGTCTACTGGTACGTGCAGGCGGCTGCCCTCGGCGACGAGGTTGCCCGGGCCAAGGCGCGCGAGGTCGCGGCGCGCATCAAGGCCAAATAGCGGCGCGATTACTTGCGCTCCGGCGGGACCGGCCGTTCGCCGACCGTCACGTTTAGGTCGACCTCGCGCCCGCTGCGCAGGACTTTCACCTTGGCCACGCTGCCGGGCGCCAGCTGCGCGATCTGGTTCAGCATTCCCGGCGTATCGTGCACGGCCGCGTCGTTGATCGACAGCATCACGTCTCCCGGCTCCATGCCGGCATTGCCGGCCGGCGCATTGCGCTGCACGCCGCGCACGACCACGCCGTCGCTCCGATCGAGCTTCAGCGCTTCGACGAGTTCCGGCGTGATGTCGACCGGTTCGATCCCGAAATAGCCGCGCACCACCTTGCCGGACTTGATCAACTGCTCCATCACCTGCGTGACGATCGTGGTCGGAATCGCAAAGCCGATGCCGATCGATCCTCCGCTGCGCGAGTAGATCGCCGAGTTGATGCCGACCAGGTTGCCGTTGCTGTCGACCAGGGCGCCGCCGGAGTTGCCCTGATTGATCGCGGCGTCGGTCTGGATGAAGTTCTCGAACCGGTTGATTCCGAGATTGTTGCGGCCGAGCGCGGATACGATCCCCATCGTCACGGTCTGGCCGACGTCGAACGGGTTGCCGATTGCCAGCACGACGTCGCCGACCGACAGCGCCTCGGCACGCCCGAACGTGATCATCGGCAGGTTCGGCGCGTCGATCTTGAGGACGGCCAGGTCGGTCTCCGGATCCGCACCGATCAGCCGCGCGTCCAGGCGGCGCCCGTCCGACAGCGCGACCGCGATCTCGTCCGCCGCCTGCACCACGTGGTGATTGGTCAGGATGTAGCCGTCGGTAGAGGCGATGACGCCGGAACCCAGGCTGGAGATGCGTTCGGACTGGCCCCGCCACCGGTCACCGAAGAACCGCTCAAACAGCGGGTCATCGATCGAGGGCGTGCGCCGGATCTCCTTCGTCGTGTAGACGCTGACCACGGCGGGCAGCGCGCGCCTTGCCGCGGCGGCGTACGAACTGACCAGATCCGCGCGAGTGGGTGTGGTCGCGACCTGCTGGATCGCGACGTCACGCACGACTGGCGCGCCGACCGGCAGCGGCGCGCGCCGCAACCACTCCGGCTTCAGCGTGCTGACGATGAACAGCAGCGCAAGACCCACGGTGGTCGCCTGCGCAAACAGCAACCAGAGACGGCGCAACATGACGAAGACTGCTCTCGAAACCTGCCAGCGCCGATTGTATCGGCGCTACTGCGGCCGCCCCCGCCGCGGAAAACAGCTCGGAGCGTCCTGAGCCCCGAGCCTTCCTGCCGCTATTTCTTCTTCAGTGCATCGCGGATTTCACGCAGCAGGACGACATCCTCGGGAGGTGCGGCCGGTGCGGGCGGCGGCGCTTCGCGCTTCATCCGGTTCATCGCCTTGACCATCCAGAAGATGATGAAAGCCAGGATGACGAAATTGATCACGACGGTAAAGAAACTGCCCCACGCAAACACGGTCCCGACCTTCTGTGCTTCCGCCAGCGTCGCGCCGCCCGGAACATTGCCCGACAGCACCCAGTACTTGTTGGAGAAATCGATCTGGCCGCCAAGAATGAAGTTCACGATCGGCATGATGACGTCCTTCACCAGCGAGTCGACGATCTTGCCGAACGCGGCACCGATGATCACACCGACCGCCAGGTCCATCACGTTGCCCTTGAGGGCGAATTCCCGAAATTCGCTTGCTAAGCTCATTGCCGGCTCTCCTCTCGATGGCCGCCGGTCAGGGATTCCGGACGGTGCGGCCATTATCGCGAAGCCGGGGTCTTTCGGCGCCCCCGGGGCTGCCCTTGGCCATGCGGTTAAGCAAGAAATCGGTCGCCCGCGACGGCCCGGACCTCCCGGGCCGCCGGGAAATCCTGATGCGATAGGCTAAAATCGCGCGCCGCGCGCGGTTTCGGCCGGCGCCTCCCGTCCCCCTTCCAATCAGAAATCCATGTCTTCTATTAGTGACTCGAACGATGCTGTCAATGACAGTCGTCGCGCCGCCCTGATCGCGACCAGCGTGGTCGGCGGCGCGGGCTGCGTCGCGGTGGCCGCTCCCTTCGTGGCGTCGCTTACGCCGTCCGAACGCGCCAAGGCCGCGGGCGCGCCGGTTGTCGCCGACATTTCGCAGATCCCGCCCGGCGAGAAAATCACGGTCGAATGGCGCGGCAAGCCGGTCTGGATCCTGAACCGCACCAAGGACATGCTCGAGTCGTTGAAACGAACCGACGGCGAG
Organism: Burkholderiales bacterium; assembly: GCA_037915775.1. Lineage (GTDB taxonomy): Bacteria > Pseudomonadota > Gammaproteobacteria > Burkholderiales > Burkholderiaceae_F > JAKOQB01. The sequence continues at coordinate 11,868 of JBAIYN010000477.1, forward strand.
GTGGCCGACCCGAAGTCCGCGCGCACGACCGTGCCGACGCCATCCTGGGCGCGCAACGAGTGGCGCTCGATCAAGCCCGAGTACCTGGTCGTGATCGGCATCTGCACGCACCTGGGCTGCAATCCGCTTGGTCCGCTGGCGGCCGGCACGACGCCCCAGCTGGGTGGCGACCCGGGCTTCCTCTGCCCCTGCCATGGTTCCACGTTCGACCTGGCGGGCCGCGTGTTCAAGAACAAGCCGGCGCCCGACAACCTCGAGGTGCCGCCGTACCGGTACCTGTCCGAGACCGTGATCGAGATCGGGGAAGCCCCCAAGGCCTGACAGGGACGCACGATGGGACTGCACAAGACCGAATACACCGGCCTGCTGGGCTGGATCGACGCGCGCATGCCGACGCTGATGTCGGAGTACAAGAAGCACCTGTCGGAGTACTACGCGCCGAAGAACTTCAACGTCTGGTACGTCTTCGGCGGACTGGCGATCACGGTGCTGATCCTGCAGATCGTCACCGGAATCTTCCTGACGATGAACTACAAGCCGAGTGCCGAGCACGCGTTCGCCTCGGTCGAATACATCATGCGCGACGTGCACGGCGGCTGGTTCATCCGCTACATGCACTCGACCGGCGCCTCGTTCTTCTTCATCGTCGTCTACCTGCACATGTTCCGCGGGCTGCTGTACGGCAGCTACCGCAAGCCGCGCGAAATCGTCTGGATCTTCGGCTGCCTGATCTTCCTGTGTCTGATGGGCGAGGCCTTCTTCGGCTATCTGCTGCCATGGGGGCAGATGAGCTACTGGGGGGCGCAGGTGATCGTCAACCTGTTCGGGGCGATCCCGCTGATCGGCCCCGATCTGGCGATCTTCATCCGCGGCGACTACGTGATCAGCGACGCGACGCTGAACCGCTTCTTCGCGTTTCACGTGATCGCGATCCCGCTCGTGCTGCTCGGCCTGGTCGTGGCGCACGTGCTGGCGTTGCATGACGTCGGCTCGAACAACCCGGACGGCATCGAGATCAAGGACACGCTCGATCCGAAGACCGGGCGGCCGCTGGACGGCATTCCGTTTCACCCGTACTACACGGTGCACGACATCTACGCGCTGTCTCTGTTCCTGATCGCGTTCTTCGCGGTCCTGTTCCTGGCGCCCGAGATGGGCGGCTATTTCCTCGAATGGAACAACTTCGTTCCGGCGAATCCGTTCCAGGGGCCGCCGCACATCGCACCGGTGTGGTACTTCACTCCTTTCTATTCGATCCTGCGCGCGACGACCGAATACTTCATGTGGGCGCTGGCGGCGTTCGTCGCCGCGTACGCGTTGCTGCTGTTCTCCTCGCTTAAGAACGGACGCGCGCGCGTCGCCACGCTCGGCATCGCGTTCGTGCTGATCGTGTTCATGGTCGTGCCCGGCCTGAAGCTCGATCCGAAGTTCTGGGGCGTCGTGCTGATGGGCGTTTCCGTGGTGATCTTCTTTGCGCTGCCCTGGCTCGACCAGTCGCCGGTGCGGTCGATCCGCTACCGCCCGCGCTGGCATTTCTGGTTGCTGGTCGTCTTCGCGGTGACCTTTCTCGTGCTCGGCTACTTCGGCACGCAGCCGCCCGAGAACACCCGCAACGTGATCTCCCAGATCCTCACGCTGCTCTATCTCGCGTTCTTCCTGTTGATGCCCTGGTGGAGCCGGATGGGCGAGTTCAGGCCCGCACCCGCCCGCGTCACGTTTGTCGCGCACTGACGGGGAGAGAGAAGAACATGAAGAAGCTGATGATTTCCGTGGCCGCCGTGATTGCCGTAACGGTCGGCGCCGCGACCTCTTCGAGCGCGCTCGCCGCAGGCGAGGGCGTGCCCATCGATCACTGGCCGGAGGCACGCGGGCACGACCTGGCGGCACTGCAGAGCGGAGCGCGTCTGTTCGCCAACTACTGCCTGAACTGCCACAGCGCAAACCTGATGCGCTGGAACCGGCTGCAGGACATTGGGCTCGACGACGCGCAGATCAAGGATTTCCTGATCTTCGGCAACCAGAAGGTCGGCGACCTGATGACGATCGCGATGCGGCCGAAGGACAGCGAAGTGTGGTTCGGCAAGACGCCGCCGGATCTTTCGGTGATCGCGCGCGCGCGCACCTCGTTCGAGTACAAGGGCACCGACTACATCTATTCCCTGCTGCGCGGCTTCTACCGCGATGCTTCGACGCCGACCGGCTGGAACAACGCCGTGTTCCCCAGCATCGGGATGCCGCACGTGCTTTGGCAGCGCCAGGGACCGCGGGAAACGACAATCGAGCGCGTCGTGCACGTGGTCGACGAGAAAACCGGACACACCTCCGCCGTGCGGGAAGTGTCGGTCTACGACGCGGACGGCTACGCGAAGGTGACCAAGACGCCGCTGCCGGGGCATCCGGACGAGTCGACCGAGGTCAGCTTCAAGCCGGCCGATCCGGCGCTCGCGCGCCAGTTCGATTCCGAGGTGGCCGATCTGGTTGCCTACCTCGCGTTCATGACCGATCCCGGCGCGGCGACCCGCGTGCGGATCGGAGTATGGGTGCTCGTGTTTCTCGGCGTATTTGTGGTGCTCACGTGGTGGCTGAACCGCGCGTACTGGAAGGACATCAAGTAGTCGACCGGCGGCCGCGCCGTTGATGCGGGGTGAGGCGCCAGCCTCACCCTGATTCGTTTTCAAGGGATAAAAGATGATGGTGCTCTACTCCGGAACGACCTGCCCGTTTTCGCAGCGCTGCCGCTTCGTGCTGTTCGAGAAGGGCATGGACTTCGAGATCAAGGACGTCGATCTCTTCAACAAGCCCGAGGACATCAACGTGATGAACCCGTACGGGCAGGTGCCGATCCTGGTCGAGCGCGACCTGATCCTGTACGAGTCGAACATCATCAACGAGTACATCGACGAGCGCTTCCCGCACCCGCAGCTGATGCCGG
>JBAIYN010000113.1:0-7736 GCA_037915775.1 Burkholderiales bacterium
GACGAACGATGCCGGGTGGGAACGATCCGAGTCCGAGTCCGTCGCAAACGACGCCACCGGCACCAGGATCGAACCGATCATCAAGCAGGTTGCTGCAAGTTTGGTCTTCATTGCCGACTCCTATGTATGTCAAAGAAACCAAGTGCGGTTTCGGGCGGTCAAGCAGCCGTCGTCGGACCCACCGCCCGCGGGACCGGGCTGAATGACTGTTTCTTGTGCATCCGCGTTTTCGCGATCAGCGAATCGCAGCGATGTAGGAAGCGTAGAAATCGCGGAAGCCGATCGCCATGGGACGGGTGGCCGGCGTGGTGTCGGTGCAGCGGCGGCGGTCGTGTAGGACGAGGCCGACATGCTGCGCCACCGAGCGATCACGGTCATGTGCCACTTGCCGGATTTCGATCGGCCGCCGCGTATCGACGGCACTGCGATGTCATCCGCGACAGAGGCCGCGCCATCGAGCGCAGGCAGAGTCAGTCGACCGCCGATTGCAGTGAGCCTCGTCCGCTATCGCCACCACGCCGCGACCGACTGGCCCGTGGCGCGCCGCGATCATCTCGCAGAGCCGATGCGAAGCGCTCTCAAATGCGACCCGTTTGGTGCGGACGTGGACGACGCAGTCTCTGCGTCGCGACCGCCCGAAGCTACCCCAAAGGCGTACGTAGGTGCCGCCATGAAGGTCGAGGTGCCTGCGAATCGCGCGCGCCGCGCACGAAACGCATGCGCCGGAGAAACTTTTCTCCTATGATCGATTCGCACTGGATCGGTCGCACGAATCTCTTCGGCGATCTTCGGTTTCTCACGCACTCGAACGGTTGGGTGGACATGAGCCGGCGCATCAGCATCGTGGTTGTTTCCGGAACGCACGAACGGCTGCAGATGGCGGCCATGCTGGCGTCGGTTGGCGCGGTCACAGGCAACGATGTTCGCGTCTTTCTGTCGATGAATGCGCTGCCGCCGTTTCGCAAGGGCGCCGCGTCGGTGGCGCCGGCCGAGGGAGAGGTCGGCGAGCTGATGGCGCGCAAGAATGTTCCGCCTTTCAAGCAGCTGTTCGAAAGCGCGGTCGAGCTCGGCTCCGCGCAGCTGCTTCCCTGCTCGATGGCGATGGATCTGCTCGGCTACGAGCCGGCCGATCTGGAGCCGTACATCGGCGCGCCGACCGGGCTGACCAAATTTCTCAACGAAGCGGAAGAAGGACAGATCCTGTCCTTCTGACGAGCGCAGCAATTTTCCGAAGGGAGCGTTCAGCGTGGCCAGGAAAGTCATCGATGCGCGCGGCAGCTTCTGCCCCGGCCCCCTGATGGAGCTGATCGCCGCCATGAAGATGGTCGAGGTCGGCGACGAGATCGAGATCCTGTCGAGCGACAAGGGCTCGTCGACCGAAATTCCGGAGTGGATCGCCAAGGTCAAACACGAACATCTCGGCACCGAACAACGGGACGGCGTATGGCACGTCCTGGTCAAGAAGACACATTGACTAAATCTGAATCGCGGGTATCCGCGCGCCAAGGGAGGGAGACATGCGAATCTTGATCATCGGTGGCGGGATGGGCGGGACGATCCTTGCCAACAATCTGGCTCGCCGCCTCACGGACGAGCTGCGCAGCGGCAAGGTGCGGCTGACGATGCTCACCGCGTCGGAGCGGCATATGTATCAGCCGGGGCTGCTGTATCTCGCGATCGGCCGCATGACGCCGGCTGAGCTTTATCGGGACCAGGCCAGCCTGCTCGAGCCCGGCATCGAACTGCACGTCGATCCGGTCGAGGAATTCCGCCTCGACAAGAACGAGGTCAGGACGAAGAGCGGCAAGGTCCACGGCTACGACGTGCTCGCCATCGCGACCGGTTCGCGGCCCACGCCGGAGGAAATCCCCGGGCTGGCGGAGAACGCCGAGCAGTTCTACACGGAAGAAACCGCGGTCAAGATGTTCAAGCGGCTGCGCGAGTTCCAGGGCGGCAAGGTGGTCGTTGCGATGGGCGTTCCGCACAAGTGCCCGATGGCGCCGCTCGAAATCACGTTCATGCTGTACGACTACTTCAAGGACCGCGGCATGCTGGACAAGGTGAAGCTGCACTACACCTATCCGATCGGCCGCGTGCATACGCTGGAGAACGTCGCCAAGTGGGCCGCCCCCGAGATGGACCGCCTCGGCATCACGTACGAGACGCTCTTCAACCTGAAGGAAGTCGACGGCGCCAAGAAGATCGTGCGCAGCGAAGAGGGCAGCGAGACCGACTACGACCTGCTGATCTCGATCCCCGCGCATCGCGGCATGCAGGTGATCGAGGCCAACGGTCTCGGGCAGCGCGGCTGGATTCCCACGCATCGCAACCGTCTGAACATGGAAGGACGCGACAACGTCTTCGTCCTCGGCGACACCACCAACCTGCCGATCAGCAAGGCGGGCTCGACGGCGCACTTCGAGGCCGAGACGCTGGGCGAGAACATCGCCGCGCTGGCGCGGCTCGGCGCGCCGGTGCGCGAATACGACGGCAAGGTGTTCTGCTTCATCGAGGCGGGCAAGGACCGCGCGACCTACGCGATGTTCGACTATCAGAATCCGCCGCAGCCGCGTCCGCCGAGCAAGGCGGTGCACTGGTTCAAGCTTGCCTACAACAAGCTGTACTGGGCGTCGGCCCGCGGGCTTCTCTAGGAGGGCGCCATGGCCGATTCGCCAGAGAAGGAAGTGCTGACGCGCGAAGCCGAGCACCTCGTTGCGGCGGCGCGCGATTCGCTCAGCGACGAGATGGTCACGCGGCTGGCCGGCACGGCCACCGACGCGATGGACCTGATCGACCGCATCAATACCAGCGGTCTGTACCGCGCGATCCCCGCCATCGCGGAGATGGTCAACAGCGGCGACCTCGACCGCATCGCGCGGCTGGCGCGCCTGTACAACTCCGCCGAGGACGCGCTCACCGACGACATGGTCAACCGGATCGCCGAGACGGCGACCGAAGGCCTGTCGCTGCTGGATCGGCTCAGCCGCGGCGGCGCCGGCCGGATGGTCGAGATGCTGGCGCGGATGGAGGCGTCGGGCAGCCTGAAGCGCATCGCCGACACGCTGCCCAGGCTGCTCGAACGTCTGGAGATGCTCGACGCCGTGCTGCACGCGGTCGAGGGCGCAAGCGCGGCCGCCGCGCGCGCGCCGAAATCTGCCGGTGGACTGGGCGGGCTGTGGAGCGTGATGCGAGAGCCGGACGCGCAGGACACGCTGCGCTACCTGATCGACGTGGGCAAGGCGGTGCGATCGGCGACCGCGCCGCGCTGAATCACGCGGGCGGCCAATCGTCCTGACGGGCCAAATCGCGCGCGTCCAGCACGCGCGCGACGAACCCGGCGATCGCATCGAGCACTGCCGCCGGCTGGTCCCTGTGAGGCGAATGGCGGCAGTCGGCCAGCTTGACGACGTCGACGTCGCGCGCCTGACGTGCGATCCGCTCGACCTGTTCCATCGTGCCGTATTCGTCATCCTCGCCCTGGATCGCGAGGACCGGGCAGCGGATGCCGGGCAGGTATTCCTCGATGTTCCACGCGCGGAACGCCGGATCGAGCCAGATGTCGTTCCAGCCCCAGAACGCGGAGTCGACGTCCGCGTGGTACCTGCCGAGTTTCTCGCGCAGGCTCGTCGTCTGATAGGCGACCTTCGCCTGCGCGATGCTGGCGACCGAGATGTCCTCGACCATCACGTGGGGCGCCATCAGGATCAGTGCCGTCACATCGCGGCGCGTACCGCCGGCGTGAATGAGTGCGATCGACCCGCCGTCGCTGTGGCCGAGCAGGATCGGTGCCTTGACGTCGAGCGCATCGAGCAGCCGTGGCAGCGCGCGCAGCGCCTCGTCGTGCATGTAGCGAACCGTACGCTTTGCGGAGATCGGGTCGGAACGGCCGTAGCCGACGCGCGAGTACACGATCGCCTCGCAGCCGGTCGCATCCGCAACCTGCTGCGGAAAGTCGCGCCACATCGCCACTGATCCGAGCCCCTCGTGCAGCAGCACGATCGCCGGCGTGCCGGCGCGCGGGTGCGCGGACGCGAGCCGCACGACCTCGATGCGGTGGCCGCCGATCTCGACGAGCTTCATACGCCCAGATGCTGCTGGATCAGGTCGCCGCGCGCGCGCAGTTCGCTGCTGGCGCCGTCGTACACGACCTGTCCTTTCACCAGGATCATCGAGCGCGACGTGGTGGCGGTCACCGCGGCGTGGTTCTTGTCGACGATCACGGTGGCGATGCCGCTGGCCGCGATCTCGCGCACGATGCGCCAGATCTCGCGTGCGATCAGCGGGGCCAGGCCCTCGGTCGCCTCGTCGAGGATCAACAGGGTCGGGTTGGTCATCAGCGCGCGGCCGATGGTCAGCATCTGCTGCTCGCCGCCCGACAACTGTCCGCCACCGTGGTCGATCCGTTCGGCAAGGCGCGGAAAGGTCGCCAGCACGCGCTCCAGCGTCCAGTCGTTGCGGCCGGCCGCAGGCCGCGCGGCCATCACCAGGTTCTCGCGCACCGACAGCGTCGGGAAGATGCCGCGCCCTTCGGGCACGTAGGCGATGCCCTGCTGTGCGATGCGGAACGTCGGTGCGCGCGTCATGTCCGCGCCGCGCACGACCACGCGGCCGGCGCGCGGCTTCACCAACCCGATCAGCGTCTTCAGCAGCGTGGTCTTGCCCATTCCGTTGCGGCCCATCAGGCCGAGCGCCTCGCCGCTGCGGATCGCGAAGTCGACGCCGTGCAGCACGTGGCTGACGCCGTAGTAGGTGTGCAGGCCGCGGCCTTCGAGCAAGACTTCGCCGTCGCCGCTTGCGGGGACGCCGATGTCGGGGGAGTCTCGAGGGGGCGAAGCCCCTTCGGTCGATAACCGTTCAGGCATGCGGCAGGGCCTCGTCGTGGCCGAGGTAGGCGCGCTGCACCTCGGCGTTCGCACGGATCGCTTCCGGCGCGCCGGTTGCGAGCACCTGGCCGTTCACCAGCACGGTGATCAGGTCGGCCACTGCGAACACCGCGTCCATGTCGTGCTCGACCAGCAGGATCGCGTGATCGGCGCGCAGCGCGCGCAGCAATTCGACCATCTGCGCGGATTCCTCGGCCCCCATGCCGGCGAGCGGCTCGTCGAGCAGCAGCACGCTCGCCTGCGCCGCGAGCACCATCGCGATCTCGAGCTGGCGCTGCTCGCCGTGGCTGAGCGTGCCCGCGACGACATCCTCGCGCCCCGCCAGGCCAGCCCGCTGCAGCGCAGCCGCGGCAAGTTCCCGTGCGTCGACGAACTTCATCGCGTCGGTGAGCAGCTGCCAGGCGCGCTGGCGGCGCGACTGCGCGGCCAGCCGGCAGTTCTCGAAGGCGGTGAACTTCGGAAAGATGTTGGTGCGCTGGAAGCTGCGGCCGATGCCGATCATCGAGCGCTGGTACGACGCGAGATGCGTGATGTCGCGCCCGTCCAGTAGCACGCGCCCCGAGGTCGGCGCCAGATCGCCCGACAGCATGTTGATGCAGGTCGACTTGCCGGCGCCGTTCGGACCGAGCAGTGCGTGCAGTTCGCCGCGCCGGAGCGACAGGCTCACGTCCTGGTTCGCCGCCAGCCCGCCGAAGCGGCGCGTCAGCTTCTCGGCGACAAGGGCGTCAGCCATCAGCGCGTCCCCGCTGTAGCGCACGGCGAATCCGGTCCGGCACCGCGGCCAGGCCGCCGGGCAGGAAAAGCACCGTCAGCACGATCACAGTGCCCATCAGCAGGAGCCAGTGCTTGGTGAGCTGGGAGAAGAACTCCTGCATCGAGACGAACGCGAATGCGCCGGCGATTGCGCCGCCCAGGCTGCCCATGCCGCCGAGGATCACCATCAGGATCGCATCGCCCGACCGGTGCCAGGACAGCAGCTCCGGGTTGACGAACGCGAACAGCACCGCGTGGCAGAAACCGGCCACGCCGGCGAGCGCCCCGGCCAGCGTGAACGCGCCGAGCTTGTACAGATAGGTGGCGTATCCGAGCGAGCGCATCCGGTGCTCGTTGCTCTTGATGCCGACCAGCACGCGCCCGAAGGGCGAGCGCAGCACCTGCTGCAGCAGCAGAAAGGTCAGCGCCAGCATCGCGACCACGAAGTAGTACGCGTGCACGCCATTGGCAAGGTCGAACGGCGTGAAACCGAACAGCGTCGCGTCCGGCCGCGCGCTAAGGAAGACACCGTCCGAGCCGCCGCCGATCTTGGTGTCCTGGAACAGCGAGAAGACCATCTGCGCGAACGCGAGCGTGACCATGATGAAGTACACGCCGCGCGTGCGCAGCACGAAGATCCCGATCACGAACGCGCCGATCGCGGCAGCGATCACGGCCGCCGGCAGCGCGAGCCACAGGCTGACCGTTTCCGCCGGCGGCGTCAGCAGCGCCAGCGCGTAGGCGGCGATGCCGAAGAACGCCGCGTGCCCGAAGCTCACCAGTCCCGTGAACCCGATCAGCAGGTCGAGGCTCATCGCGAAGATCGCGAACACGAGGATCTTCGCGATCAGCTCGACGTAGTACGGCGACGCAAAGATCGGCAGCGCAAGCAGCAGCGCGAGCAGCACCGCGTTGACGATCGGGATGATGGTTCGCCTCATCCGCCACCCTTGCGCAGGATGCCCTCGGGCCGCCACAGCAGCACGGCCGCCATCACGAGATAGACGAGGATGCCGGCTCCCTCCGGAAACACCACCTTGCCGAACGTGTCGGCGAAACCGATGATCAGCGCCGCCACCAGCGCGCCCCACACCGAGCCGATGCCGCCGATCACGACGATCACGAAGGAGACGATCAGCACGTTGGCACCCATGCCCGGGTACACGGTCGACACCGGCGCGGCGATCATGCCGGCGAATGCGGCGAGCGCGACGCCGAGCGCGAACACGATGCGGTAGACGAGGTTGATGTTTATGCCGAGCGCGGCGACCATGTCGCGGTCGTGGCTGCCGGCGCGGATCATCATGCCGAGCTTGGTGCGCTGGATCAGGAAGTACAGCCCGATCGCAAGGACGACGCACACGAGCGAGATCATCAGGCGATAGACCGGGTAGCTGAGCGTCTCGGTCAGCGCGATCGATGCCTTGAGCAGCCCCGGAATCGCCACGCTGTGCACGTCGTCATCGACGAGGATGCTGCGCGCTTCCTCGAACAACAGGATCAGCCCGTAGGTGAGCAGCACCTGCTCCAGGTGGTCGCGCCTGTAAAGGTGCGTGAAGACCAGCCATTCGAGCAGCCAGCCGAACACCAGCGCGAGCGGCACGCCGATCGCGATCGATAGCGCGAAACTGCCGGTCGCGCTGGCCAGCACGAACGCCAGGTAGGCGCCGATCATGTAGAAGCTGCCGTGCGCCAGGTTGATGATGCCCATGATCCCGAAGATCAGCGTCAGCCCGCTCGCGACGAGGAACAGCAACAGGCCGTACTGAACCGAGTTCAGGACCTGGATCAGGAGCGAGGGTAGATCCATCAACAAAAACTCCCGGCGCCTTGCGGGAACGCCGGGAGTCTAGGCGTGAGATTGCTGCGAAGCTACGCCTTGCAGCCGCGCGCCGGGTCGGCAAGCGCCTTGACCGCGATGCCGGTCACCACGTTGTCGCGCCCCTTCAGTTCGCGGATGTACATGTTCTGCACCGGGTTGTGCGCCTTCGACAGCGTGAACGGACCGCGCGGGCTGTCGATCTTGGCGATCTCCATCGCCTTGTACATCTCGGCCTTCTTCGAAAAGTCGCCCTTGACCGCACGCAGCCCGGCCGCGAG
>JBAIYN010000201.1:0-4470 GCA_037915775.1 Burkholderiales bacterium
TCGCTGACGGTGCCGGGCATCCGCTACGTGGTCGATACCGGGCTGGCGCGGGTGAAGCGCTACTCGTATCGCAACAAGGTCGAGCAGCTGCAGGTCGAGCCGATCTCGCAGGCGGCCGCCAACCAGCGAGCGGGACGATGCGGCCGGGTCGCGAGCGGCATCTGCATCCGCCTGTATGACGAGTTGGACTTCGCCAAACGACCGCGCTTCACCGATCCGGAGATCCTGCGTTCATCGCTCGCCGGCGTGATCCTGCGCATGAAGTCGCTCGGGCTCGGCGACGTGCGCGCGTTCCCGTTCGTCGAGCCGCCGCCGGCGCGCGCGATCGCCGATGGCTACGACCTGCTGGCCGAGCTCGCGGCGATCGACGAGGACAACGAGCTGACCGCGATCGGCAGCGAGCTGGCGCGCCTGCCGCTGGACCCGCGCATCGGCCGCATGCTGCTCGCCGCGCGCGACAACCAGGCGCTGGCCGAAGTATCGATCATCGCCGCCGCTCTTTCGGTGCAGGATCCGCGCGAACGGCCGATCGAGGCCCAGCAGGCCGCCGATCAGGCGCACCGGCGGCATGCGGACGAGAAATCCGACTTCCTGTCGTTCGTGAAGTTGTGGCACTTCGTCAGCGAGCGGATCGAGCACAAGAAGTCGAACCGCAGGCTGACCGACGACCTGAAGTCGAACTTCATCTCGCCGCGCCGCGTGCGCGAGTGGAAGGACGTGTATGGGCAGCTGCACGCGATCGTCGTTGAAGCGGGGTGGCGGATCAACACGTCACCGGCGACGTTCGAGCAGGTGCATCTGGCATTGCTCGCCGGACTGCTCGGCAACGTCGGCTTCAAGACGCTCGACGCGGATTACCGCGAGCCGCCGTACGTGGGCGCGCGCGGCATCAAGTTCTTCATCTGGCCGGGTTCGCCGCTGGTGAAGAAGGCCGGTCGCTGGGTGATGGCGGCCGAGCTCGTCGAAACGTCTCGCCTGTTCGGCCGCTGTGTCGCGACCATCGAGCCGCAGTGGCTCGAACGCGTCGGCGCACACCTGCTGAAGAAGTCATGGACCGATCCGCACTGGGAGAAGCGCGCTGGCCAGGCGATGGCATTCGAGCGAGCCGCGCTGTACGGCATGACCGTGTACGCGCAGCGGCGCGTGCCGTTCGGCGCAAGGGATCCGGCGGCGGCGCGCGAGCTGATGATCCGCGAAGGGCTGGTCGAAGGCGAAATCGAAACACGCGGTTCGTTCCTCGCGCACAACCGCAGACTGGTGCAGGAGATCCGCGAACTTGAGCACAAGGCGCGCCGCCAGGACGTGCTGGTCAATGACGAGATGATCTTCGGCTTCTACGACCGCCTGATCCCGGCCGACGTGCATTCGGCGGCCGGGTTCGAGAGGTGGCGCGTCGAGGTGGAAAAGACGAACCCGAAGCTGCTCCACCTGTCACGCGACGAGCTGATGCGGCACGAAGCGGCCGGCGTCACGACCGACCTCTTTCCGAAGCAGTGGACGCTGCGCGGCACGACGATGGCGCTCACCTATCACTTCGAGCCCGGCAGCCCGCGCGACGGCGTCACGCTGACCGTTCCGCTGTTCGCGCTGAACCAGGTCGACCCGCAGCGCTGCGAGTGGCTGGTACCCGGCATGCTGAAGGAGAAGGTGCATCTGTTGCTGAAGTCGCTGCCGCAGAAGCTGCGCCGCCACTGCGTGCCGCTGCCCGAGTATGCGGCCGGGTTCGTCGAGCGGCTGGGCGACCGCGTGGCCGAGCCGGATCGGCCGCTGCTCGACGCGCTGATCGCCGACGTGCGCGAGCAGGCGACCGTGGTCTGCCGCGCCGAGGATTTCAAGCTCGAGCAGTTGCCGGCGCACCTGACGATGAATTTCAAGGTCATCGACGACAACGGGCGACAGCTGGCGATGGGGCGCAGCCTGCCGCAGCTGCGCGCCGAACTGGGGCTGCAGGCGCAGCAGTCCTTCCAGTCGCTGGCGCAGAAGGATGCGCAGGTCGCTACCGCGCTGGGTGAAACGGTGACCGACTGGGACTTCGACGAGCTGCCGGAATTGCTCGAGATCAGGCGTGGCGGCCAGACCCTGATCGGCCATCCCGCACTCGTTGACCGCGGTGACCATTGCGCAATCGAGGTGTTCGACGATCCGGACGAGGCCCGCGCCGCGCACCGCGATGGGTTGCGGCGGCTGTTCCGGTTGCAGCTGAGGGAACAGGTGAAGTTCCTCGAAAAGGGCCTGAACACGCTGCAGACGACGCAGATGCAGGCGCGCACCGTCCCGGCACTCGCGGCCGCGCTCCCTGGCTTCGAGGAACTGCGCGACCAGGTGGTCACGGCTGCGATCGACCGCGTGTGTCTCGTCGAGCCATGGCCGAAGGATCGCGCTGGCTTTGCGGCGCGCAAGGCCGAAGCGCGCGGAAAGCTCAACCTGATCGCACAGGAGGTCGCGCGCCTGGTGACGACGATCGTGAAGGAGGCGGCTGCGTTGCCGAAGAAGCTGCATGGATTGAAGGCATTTCCGGCCGCCGTCGCCGACGTCGAGCAGCAGCTCGCGTGCCTGTTCCCGCGCGGTTTCTTCGTTGCGACCCCGGCCGCGCAGCTAGCGCACTATCCGCGCTACCTCAAGGCAATCGGCGCTCGCCTCGACCGGGTGAAGACGGACCCGGCGCGGGACCAGCAACGGATGAACGAGATCAGCGCGCTGCAGACGCCGTTCCTGCGCGAGCTCGCGGCGCGCAAGGGCGTGGCTGATCCGAGACTCGACGAATTCCGCTGGCTGCTGGAGGAGCTGCGCGTGTCGTTGTTCGCGCAGGAGCTGCGCACGCCGATGCCGGTCAGCGTGAAGCGGCTCGCCAAGGTGTGGGAATCGCTGCGTCGCTGACGCGCTACTCTGGAACGCCGGCCTTGCGCAAGCCGGCATAGACGGTGGACTCCAGCTGGTGCGCGCGGTCCGGACCCGACACGCCGGCGTGCCACCGAATCGTGAATCCGGGCTGCAGTCTCATCAGCTCGGCCTTTGCGGCCCTGGCGCGCGGCATGTCGTTCTTCAGCGCATACGCCGCGGTCAGCAGCATGTAGTCGGGCCAGTCCGGAACGAACGCCAGGCCGCGCTCGCACGAATCGATTGCCGCGTCATAGCGGCCCAGCATCAGCAGCGCGCGACAGCGATAGTTGAGCAGCACGCCCGTGGCGTTGCCGCGCGGATTCAGGCCGAGCGCCCGATCAATCTCGGCCACGGCATCCGCGGCATCGCCGCGCGCCATCTGGACCTGGGCCCGCAGCGCATGCAGGTCGCTCACATACGGATTCAGGCTCAACGCGCGCTCGACCGCCTGCGCTGCAGCTTCGACCTGGTCGCGGAACAGCAGGACCTGCGCGCGCGTGCCCCACGCTTCGGCATTGTTGGGATCGGCGCTGACGGCGCGCAGGGACACGGCGTCGGCGCGCGCGAGCAGCGCATCGCGTTCGGCGCCGAGCGGCATGCGTTGCGACTCGAAGGCAAGCGAGTCGGCCAGCCCGATCTGGGCCAGGACCTCGGCCGGGTCCAGCTGCAAGGCGCGCTCGAACGTCGCTCGCACCGCGCGCATTTCGCGCGCATCGACCGCCGCTCCGAGGTCCGCGGTGGCTCGCAATGCGAGTGCCTGTGCCGTCTCGCTGGCGCCGAGGCGCTTCAACTCCGCGGCGCGATATTCGGAGCGCACCGTTTCGGCAAGCCTTCCCACGACGTCCAGCGGGGCCTCGCCATTGGTCGGACGTGCCGCATCGAAGCCGCCCGCCCAGACCGTCGCGCCGGATTCGGCGGCGATCAATTGCGCGTCGACATGCACGCGATTGGCATCGCCGTCGACACGACCCTCGAGCGCGTAACGGATGCCGAGATCGTGGCCTGCCTTTTTCAGGTCGATCGTCTGCGCGTTGTAGCGCGTGGCGATGGTTGGTGCGATCACCGCGAGGCCCGAAATGCGCGAAACCGCTCCGGTGAGCTGCGTCGTCAGCGACGCCGCGACCGGCTCGCTGCCCGCCCCCGCGTCGAAGGGCAGCACGATCAGCGCACCCGAGTCGCCGACCGGCGCATTGCGCGGCCAGTAAGCGAATCCTGCTGCGACGACGATCGCGAGCACGACGAACGCAGCGGCCCAGCGGGGCCGTGGCAGCACGCGCGGTCGCGGTTGGTCCGTCGAGGCGCCGCCGAACTGCACCGTATAGACGCGAACGGGCCGGGAGATGTTCTTGATGTGCTGCTCGCCGGCATCGACGAAGCTGACGCCGAGGTCCTGCCGGACCTGCTCGTGCACCGTGCCGGAGATCGCGATCCCGCCGGCCGGCGCAATCGCCTCCAGCCGTGCCGCGACGTTGACTCCGTTGCCGGCGATGTCGCTGGCGTCGACCAGGATGTCGCCGAGATTGATCCCGATGCGGTGATCGATCCGCTCGGCCTCCGGCAAGCCGGCATTGCGCTCAGCCATCGCGCGCT
>JBAIYN010000570.1:0-3335 GCA_037915775.1 Burkholderiales bacterium
GCGGCTTCTGCGTGACGAAGCCGATCGCATTGAAGGGCGAGGCGTTGAACGAGGGGTCGGCAAACAGCAGCCCGAGCGCCAGCGCGGCGCCGCCCAGAAGGAGGTTCCATGCTCCGAGTGGCACCAGCCCGCGCGCGAGGAGCAGCGCGATCGCGACGAAGTGCAGGATGCCGAACCAGATGAACCGCGGCCCGAACACGAGCCAACTGCCCGCGGACACGAGTGCCGCGGCGCCTGCGATCTGCAGCCACCGGCGGCCGAAATCGCGCCACGCCGGCTTGAACGCGGTGCGCAGCACGAGGCTGACGCCTACCAGCAGCAGGAACTGCGAGACGATGGCGGTGCGCCACGCAATCCAGGGGGCATCGACCAGCATGCGCACCCGGATCCAGCCGAAGTAATTGAGGTCGTAGATGAAGTGGTAGACGACCATCTGCGCGACCGCGAAGCCGCGCAGAACGTCGACGATCGGAAGGCGGGGCCTGGCAGCCAAGGGTTCACCAGCGATGGTTCGATACTGCGCGGCGTGCGGCGCGCGGAAGCGGGCGCAACAGTGACGGAGCTTCCTTGCCCGCGTGCTCGAGCGGCGGCATCACGATGCAATTAGACGACCAATGCCGCGATCGGCGGCGCGCCCGATGGTAGGCCGTTTTTGCATGGCGGGTCCAGGTTGTCCGCGAGCAGGAATACGGCGCTAGGGTACCCGGAGCGCTGATCTTCGTGCCGCTTGCACGAAATCGTCTGAACGTCGCCACGGTGGCGCGCCGCGTGCGCTGCACTCGCCTCGATCCGGTCGCCCCGGAACGCGTCGGTATACTCTGCTTTTACCGGTAGCGCCTTCCTGCACGAGGGCGGGAGACAATGACCAAATACGTCTTCGTCACCGGTGGCGTGGTGTCCTCCCTGGGCAAGGGCATCGCCGCCGCCAGCCTTGCAGCGATCCTCGAATCGCGCGGCCTCAAAGTCACCCTGATCAAGCTCGATCCCTACATCAACGTCGACCCCGGCACGATGTCGCCGTTCCAGCACGGCGAAGTGTTTGTGACCGAGGATGGCGCGGAGACCGACCTCGACCTCGGTCACTACGAGCGCTTCATCTCCGCCAAGATGCGCAAGGTGAACAACTTCACCACCGGCCAGATCTACGAGTCGGTGATCAAGAAGGAGCGCCGCGGCGACTATCTCGGCAAGACGGTGCAGGTGATTCCGCACATCACCAACGAGATCCAGGAGTTCATCGAACGCGCGCCGCGCGCGGCGTGGGACGGCGCCACCGAGGTAGCGATCGTCGAGATCGGCGGCACCGTCGGCGACATCGAATCGCTGCCGTTCGTCGAGGCGGCCCGCCAGATGAGCCTGCGGCTCGGGCGCAATGCCTGCTGCTTCGTGCACCTGACGCTGGTGCCGTTCATTCCGAGCGCCGGCGAACTGAAGACCAAGCCGACGCAGCACAGCGTGCAGAAGCTGCGCGAGATCGGCATCTACCCGGACGTGCTGCTGTGCCGCGCGGACCGGCCGATTCCGGACGAGGAACGCGCCAAGATCTCGCTCTTTTCGAACGTGCCGGTCGACAGCGTGATCTCGGTGTGGGATGCGGATTCGATCTACAAGATTCCGGCGATGCTGCACCAGCAGAACCTCGACGCGATCGTGTGCGACAAGCTCGGGCTGCACGCGAAGCCGGCCGACCTGTCGGCGTGGGACGCGCTGGTGTATGCGCTGGAGCACCCGCAGCAGGAAGTGCGGATCGGCATGGTCGGCAAGTACGTCGAACTGTCGGATTCGTACAAGTCGCTGAACGAGGCCTTGATCCACGCAGGCATCCACACGCGCACCAAGGTGAGGATCGAGTACGTCGACTCGGAGCAGTTCGAGAAGACCGGAGTAGTCAATCTCGATCATCTCGATGCCGTCCTGGTGCCGGGCGGTTTCGGCAAGCGCGGCACGGAAGGAAAGATCAGGGCGATCCAGTATGCGCGCGAGCACAAGGTGCCTTACCTCGGCATCTGCCTCGGCATGCAGCTGGCGACGATCGAGTTCGCGCGCAACGTGTGCGGCCTCGAAGGGGCGAATTCGACCGAATTCGACCCGGACACGCCGCACCCGGTCGTGGCGCTGATCACCGAGTGGCTCGATCGCACCGGACGCATCGAGCGCCGCAGCGCGAAGTCGGACCTCGGCGGAACGATGCGGCTGGGTTCGCAGAAATGTCCGGTCGAGCCGGGCACGCTTGCCCATCGGATCTACGGGCTGGAAGTCAACGAGCGGCACCGGCACCGCTACGAGGTCAACAACATCTACGTACCGCAGCTCGAGGCGAAGGGCTACAAGGTCTCCGCGCGCACGCCGAGCGAGCACCTGCCTGAGATGATGGAGCTGCCGGGACACCCGTTCTTCTTCGGCGTGCAGTTCCATCCGGAATTCACGTCGACTCCGCGCGCCGGACATCCTCTGTTCAAGGCGTTCATCGAGGCGGCGGTCGCGTACAGGCAATCGCGCGAGCCGCAGCTGGCGAAGGTGGCCGCTTGAGGGTTCGGACCCCATCCCTCCTCCCGCCTCCCCCCTTGAAGGGGGGAGGGGATTCGCGCGCCTCTTGCGGCGCAGAGCCGGCATGAAGTTGTGCGGTTTCGAGGTCGGTCTCGACCGGCCGCTCTTCCTGATTGCCGGCCCCTGCGTGGTCGAGAGCGAAGCGCTCGCACTCGATACCGCCGGCAGATTGAAGGAGATCACGGGCAGGCTCGGCGTGCCGTTCATCTACAAGTCGAGCTACGACAAGGCGAACCGCAGCTCGGGAAGGTCGTTTCGCGGGCTGGGAATGGAAGCCGGACTGCGCATCCTGTCCGAGGTGAAGCGGAAGATCGGCGTGCCGGTGCTGACCGACGTGCACGCGGAGGACGAGATCGCCGACGTCGTGAAGGTCGTCGACGTGATCCAGACGCCGGCGTTCCTGTGCCGCCAGACCGATTTCATCCGCGCCTGCGCGGTCAGCGGCAAGCCGGTCAACATCATGACGGGGCAGTTCCTCGCGCCGGGCGACATGAAGAACGTGGTCGACAAGGCGCGTGACGCCGCGCGCGAGGCGGGGCTGTCGGAAGACCGCTTCCTCGTCTGCGAGCGCGGCGCGAGCTTCGGCTACAACAACCTCGTGTCCGACATGCGGTCGCTCGCGATCATGCGCGACACCGGCTGCCCGGTCGTGATGGATGCGACCCACTCGGTTCAGTTGCCGGGCGGGCAGGGCACGTCGAGCGGCGGGCAGCGCGAATTCGTGCCGGTGCTGGCGCGCGCGGCGGTGGCGGTGGGTGTCGCAGGCCTTTTCATGGAGACGCATCCGA
>JBAIYN010000462.1:0-2450 GCA_037915775.1 Burkholderiales bacterium
TCTCGCCATTGACGTCGAGCCACATGTCGAGCGCATGGGGGTCTGGAACCTCGTCGGCGGTGACGAGGTACGGCCCGATCGGGCCGAAGCTGTCGCAGCCCTTGCCCTTGTCCCACTGGCTGCCGCGTTCGAGCTGGAAGTTGCGCTCGCTGACGTCGTTGACCACGCAGTAGCCGGCGACGTGCTTCAGTGCATCCGCTTTGTCGACATACTGGGCCTTGGTTCCGATCACCACGCCGAGCTCGACCTCCCAGTCGGTCTTGAGCGAGTTCTTCGGGATCACGATGCCGTCGTTGGGGCCCGTGATGCAGGTGGTCGCCTTCATGAACACGATCGGCTCGGCCGGCACCGGCATCCCTGACTCAGCCGCGTGGTCGGAGTAGTTCAGTCCGATCGCGATGAACTTGCCGATGCCGATGTACGGCACGCCGAGGCGCGGCGTGCCGCGCACGAGCGGCAACGACGTCGGGTCGAGCTTGCGCAGCTTTGCCAGTTCGCGCGGCGCCAGCAACTGGCTGTCGATCTGCGGCACGACGCCCGACAGGTCGCGGATATTGCCGTCGCGATCGAGCAATCCGGGTTTCTCGCGGCCCGCCGGGCCGTAGCGCAACAGTTTCATGGTTCTCCCTGAAGTCAGTTAAAGGCTCATGCCGCCATCGACGAATATCGCCTGGCCGGTCATGAACGATGATTCGTCCGAGACAAGATAGACGAATGTCTCGGCGATTTCCTCCGCGGTCGCCAGGCGCCCCATCGGCTGGCGTGCGACGAAGTCCTTGCGCGCCTGCACCGGATCGGCAAACGCATTGACCCGATCGCCGAGCGACGGCGTGTCGACGGTGCCGGGGCAGACGCAGTTGACGCGGATGCCCTGCTTCACGTGATCGATCGCGAGCGCGCGCGTGAAACCCGCGACCGCCGCCTTGCTCGCCGTGTAGGCAAGCCGGTTCGGCGCCGCCTTGTGCGCACCGAGCACAGAGGCCATGTTCAGGATCACGCCGCCGCCGCGGGCGATCATCTTCGGCAGCATCGCGCGCGTCAGCACGAACATGCTGCGCACGTTCAGGTCGAAGCTGAAGTCCCAGTCCTCGAGCGAGCAGTCGAGGATCGTGCCCTGGTGCACGTAGCCCGCGCAATTGAACAGGATGTCCACGGCGCCGATCTCGTCCACGAGTGCGCGCACCGCGGCGTGATTGCGCACGTCGAGCGCACGCGTCGCGATGCCATCGGCGGCTTCGAGACCGCGCAGGAGTTCCGGCTTCAGATCGGTCGCGAGCACGCGCGCGCCTTCACGCGCGAAGGCCAGCGCACCGGCACGACCCATGCCCTGGCCAGCCGCCGTCACCAGTGCCGACTTGCCCCGCAGTCGCCCCGCCATCCGATCCTCCGTCGCTGTTCTTCTCGGCCTGCGTTCGTTGACACTGCGGAGGTGCTGTGCGAAGCTGCCTCGCAACCGGCCTGACCACCTGACCAGGGCGGGCAGTCTAAGAGCCGCGATATTGCTTGTCCATCGCGGATCCGATCAAGCACGCTGATCCCACCGACATGCCACTGAAAGCCGTCGAGGCGCGGCGTCTGTATCGGCAGATCGCCGACCAGTTGATCAAGCTGATCCGGCGCGGCGAGTTCGAGCCGGGTGCGCGCCTGCCGGCCGAGCGCGATCTGGCGCGCGAACTCGGAGTCAGCCGGCCGTCGGTGCGGGAGGCGCTGATCGCCCTCGAGGTCGAGGGCTTCGTCGAGGTGCGCGGCGGCGCGGGCGTGTACGTGAAGGACGGTCATGGCGGCGCGCGCGCCGCACATGCCGCGCTGCCCCCCGACGCGGGGCCGTTCGAAGTGATCGAGGCGCGGCGCCTGGTGGAGTCCGAATGCGCGGGGCTCGCGGCGCGCAACGCGACGCGGGCGCAGATCGGACGGCTGAAGGCGGCATTGACATCGATGCGGCGCGACCGGCGCCGCAACGTGGCGCCGCTTGCGGGAGACCGGCTGTTCCACGAGCGGATCGGCGCCGCGAGCGGCAACAGCGCGCTGGCGCTGCTGGTGAAGACGCTGTGGGTACAGCGGACCGGACGACTGTTCCTGCAGCTCGAGCATCACTTCGACACGCCGGCGCTGTGGTCCGCGGCGATCAGCGAGCACGAAGCGGTGATCGATGCCATCGAGCGGCGCGACGGCACAGCCGCGCGCGCTGCAATGCGACGACACCTCGATCGCGCGGCGACGCGCTTCAAACGCGGATTCGGGAAGTGACGCGGATCGGCGATTTTTCGCATCGCAGCCCGGGAGCGCGACAACTCGATCCGCCCTGGCTGGTCATGGATTCGGGAGAAGGATCGGCGCCGAGGCTGATTGGGAGCAAGCAAGATGTCGACAGTGATTGAGAGCGGCTCGCCCGTGCTGCGCCTGCACCCGTCCGACGACGTGGTGATCGCGCGCCGGCAACTGGTTTCGGG
>JBAIYN010000673.1:0-2871 GCA_037915775.1 Burkholderiales bacterium
CGCTGGCCGCCGCAGCCGACGCGGTGCTGCGCGAGCACGATGCGCTGCTGAAGCGACTGCGGCACGATGCCTGGTTCGTGCAGACCGACACGCCCTGGCGGCTCGACACGGCCCCGCTTGTGACCGCACGCGGCCAGTCGATGGGCCCGTGTCTGCCGATCGGCGCCGACGCCGCCCGCTGGCGCAGGATCCTGACCGAGATCCAGATGCACTGGCACCATCACGAGGTCAACCTCGCGCGCGAAAGGCGCGGACAGCAGCCCGTCAATGGCGTGTGGCTGCATGGCGGCGGCGCATGGGCGCCGCTGCCGCGTTCGCCGTTCGTCGCGATCGCCAGCGACGACGCGGTGCTGCGCGGCTGGGGACTCGCCGCCGGATTGCCCCCGTCGGCACTGATCCGCGAAACCGATAGTCCGCCTCGCCACGGGGACGTCGTGTCGCTGTGGCCCGAACTGCACGAGCCCGCCGTCTTCGAGTCGTGGGCAGTCTGGCTCGAGCGGCTCGCGGCGGTTCAGTCACGGCTCGGCCGGCTGCACCAGCACGCATGGGCCAGCGGCGCGGAAAGCATCGAACTCGTGCTGACCGGCTGCCAGGTCACCCGTATCTTCTCGCTGCGCCGGCGCGATCACCTTCGCTTCTGGCGTGGCGTCGCGCGTCGATCGCTGGCCGAAATGCTCGCCGAACCGGTCGCCTGATGAGCACCGTGCAGCTGGTCACGCGCATCTTCGACGCCGCCGCGGCACAGAGGCTGGCCGCGGCCGGCCTGCCACGCGCGCTGGCGCGCGCGCTGGCCGCGCGCGGTGTCGCATCGATCAACGACCTCACCCTGCTGACGCGCGATCTGATTGCGCCCCGCGCGCTGGCGCAGGTCGACGCGGCCGCGCGGCTGCTCGCGGAAGCGATCCTCGCGGGGCGGGAGATGCTCGTCGTCGCCGACTACGACTGCGATGGCGCGACCGCCTGCGCGGTGGCGGTGCGCGCCCTGCGCTCGATGGGCGGCCGGGTCGATTATCTGGTGCCGAATCGGTTCGAGTACGGCTACGGACTCACGCCGGAGATCGTCACCCTCGCGGCGGCGCGCAGGCCGGATCTGTTGATCACCGTGGACAACGGGATTGCCAGCGTCGACGGGGTGGCCGCAGCGCGCGCGCTCGGCATCGATGTGCTGATCACGGACCACCACCTGCCCGGCGAACAGTTGCCGCAGGCGGCGGTGATCGTCAATCCGAACCAGCCCGGCTGCGGATTTCCAAGCAAGCACCTGGCCGGCGTCGGCGTGATGTTCTACGTGCTGCTGGCGCTGCGCGCCGAACTGCGCGCGCGCGGCCGCTTCACCGAGGCCAGCCAGCCGCGGCTCGATGCGCTCCTCGAACTGGTGGCGCTCGGAACCGTGGCCGATGTGGTACGGCTCGATCACAACAACCGCATCCTGGTCGCGGCAGGTCTCGAGCGCATCCGCTCCGGCCGCATGCAGCCCGGGATCGCCGCGCTGTTCCAGGTCGCCGGGCGCAGCACGCAGCTGGCGCGGCCGGCCGACCTCGGCTTCGCGATCGGTCCGCGCATCAATGCCGCCGGCCGTCTCGCGGACATGTCGATGGGGATCGAGTGCCTGCTGGCCGACGATTTCAGTCGCGCGCTGGAACTCGCGCATCGGCTGGATGAGCTGAACCGCGAGCGGCGCGCGATCGAGGTCGACATGCAGTTCGATGCATTGGCCGAACTGCAGGACGCCGGGCTGGACGACCGCCGCACGATCACGCTGTTCCGCGACGACTGGCACCAGGGCGTGGTCGGCCTGGTCGCCTCGCGTGTGAAGGAGAAGTTTCACCGTCCCACGATCGCGTTTGCGCGCGCCGACGCGGGCGTGCTGCGCGGCTCTGGCCGATCGATCGACGGCGTGCACCTGCGCGATACGCTCGATCTCGTCACCAAGATCGCGCCTGCACTGGTGGACAAGTTCGGCGGGCACGCGATGGCGGCGGGACTGACGATCAGGCCCGAAAGCTACGAGGGATTCACGCGGGCCTTCGAGCAGGCGACGCGCGCGACGACCGACGCCGGATTGTTCCAGCGCCGCATCGATACCGACGGGCCATTGCAGCCCGACGAGATATCGCTCGGCCTGGTCGAGGCGCTCGACCGGCAGATCTGGGGCCAGGGCTTTCCGCCGCCGCTCTTCGACAATGAATTCACCGTGGTCGAACAGCGGCTGGTGAAGGATCAGCACCTGAAGCTCACCGTCGAACTGCAGGGGCGGCGCTTCAATGCGATCTGGTTTCGCCACACCGAGTCGCTGCCGTCTCGCGCGCGCCTCGCGTATCGCCCGGCGGCGGACGACTACCAGGGGCACCGCCGCGTCACGCTGTTCGTGGAAAACGCGGGCGCCTGATAGCACTCACGTGGCGCGCACGCCTGCGGCCACCGCGCCACTCGGGGCGAAGGCAAGCGGCGCCGTCGACAGTCGCCTGCCTGCCCGCACGCGCGCAAGCGCCGCATACAGGGCGTCCTCTTCGATCGGCTTGCCCACGAAATCGTTCATGCCGAGCGATTCGCTCTGCTCGCGCTCGGTCGCGAGAACCGCGGCGGTCAGGGCGATGATCGGCAGGCGGTGCCGGTCGTAGCGTTGCCGCAGCGCGGCGGTTGCCTCGTATCCGCTCATCACCGGCATCTGCACGTCCATCAATACCGCGTCGAAAGGCACGCCGTGCTCGAATGCGCGCTCGATCGCATCGATCGCGGCGCGTCCGTCGGTCGCCTGCGTCACGACCGCGCCCCATGAGCCGAGCATCGCCTCCGCGATCATCATGTTGACTTCGTTGTCCTCCACGAGCAGCACGCGCATTCCAGCGACGCGGTCGCGCTCGGCGGGTG
>JBAIYN010000703.1:0-2070 GCA_037915775.1 Burkholderiales bacterium
CGCGCTGGAATCCCTCGGGAAGCTTCTCGCGCACCGTCTGCTCGATCACGCGCGGACCGGCGAATCCGATCAGCGCCTTCGGCTCAGCGATCACGATGTCGCCCATGAACGCGAAGCTGGCGGAAACACCGCCCATCGTCGGGTCGGTCAGCACCGAGATGAACGGCAACCGCGCATCGGCCAGCCTGGCGATCATCGCCGAGGTCTTGGCCATCTGCAGCAGCGACAGCAGGCCCTCCTGCATGCGCGCGCCGCCGGTGGCAGTGAAACAGATGAACGGGACCTTCTGCTCGAGCGCCGTCTGCACCCCGCGCACGAAACGCTCGCCGACCACCGACCCCATCGAGCCGCCCATGAACTCGAATTCGAAGCACGCCGCCACGACCGGCAGCGCGCGGATCGAACCGCCGACGACGACCAGCGCGTCGGTTTCGCCCGTTTCCTGCATCGCATCCTGCAGGCGATCCGGATACTTCTTGCTGTCCTTGAATTTCAGCGCATCGATGGGCAGGACCTCCTGCCCGATCTCGTAGCGCCCCTCGGGATCCAGGATCGCATCGAGCCGAGCGCGCGCGCCGATGCGTAGGTGATGGCTGCACTTCGGGCAAACGTGCAGGGTCCGTTCCAGCTCCGCGCGGTATAGCGCCGAGTCGCACCCGGGGCACTTGACCCATACGCCCTCGGGAACGGATTTCCGCGTACCGCCCTGCTTGATGCGCGGGGGTAGCAGCTTCTCGATCCAGCTCATGCAGCCTCCTGCATTGGCGATGCTTCGTCGATCGCACGGCGAATTCCTGCCACCAGATCACGCACTGCATCGACGACCCGGGCACGCGGTGCGGTCTCGATTTCCTCGATGATCCGGCTGCCGATGACGACCGCATCGGCGATGCGTGCAACTGCCTGCGCGCTCTTCGCGTCGCGGATGCCGAATCCGACTCCAACCGGGACCCGACACTGCGCCTTGATCGCGGGGATTCGAGCAGCAACTGCGGCGACATCCAGATGCCCCGCGCCGGTGATGCCTTTCAAGCTGACGTAGTACAGATACCCGGATGCGAAGCGCGCCACGTGCGCAATGCGTTCGTCAGTCGAGGTCGGCGCCAGCAGAAAGATGGGGTCGATCTGCACTGCGCGCATCGCCTGCGCAAACTCCTCGCACTCCTCCGGCGGATAGTCGACCACCAGCACGCCGTCGACACCGGCCGCGCTGGCGGCCTGCGCGAACTCGCTGCGCCCCATACGCTCGATCGGATTTGCGTAGCCCATCAACACCACCGGGGTCGAGGCGTCGGTCTTCCGGAATTCCGCAACCATCGCGATGGTCTGCTTCAGTCCGACGCCACTTCGGATCGCACGCTCGGTCGCGCGCTGGATCACGGGCCCATCCGCCATCGGGTCGGAGAACGGCACGCCGAGTTCGATCACGTCGGCGCCCGCTTCGGCCAATGCGTGCATCAGCGAAACCGTCAGTTCCGGCGCCGGGTCGCCGGCCGCGATGTACGGAATCAGGCCCTTGCGCCCGCGGCGCGCGAGATCGGCAAACCGCTCGGAGATCCGTGTCATCCGTGCTGCTTCTTCCAGAACATCGTCGCCTCACGGCACGACGCGCGGCAGAAAAACTCCAGCCCGCTCGCCTCGGCGACGATGTGCAGATCCTTGTCGCCGCGGCCGCTCAGATTCACCAGCAGGATCTGGTCCCTCGGCAGCGTCGGCGCCAGCCGCACCGCATGCGCGAGCGCGTGGCTCGATTCCAGCGCCGGGATGATGCCCTCGATGCGGCAGCAGTCGTGAAATGCCTGCAGCGCCTCGGCATCGGTTGCGCCGACATATTGCGCGCGCCCGCTGTCCTTCAGCCACGCGTGCTCGGGTCCGACGCCCGGATAGTCGAGCCCGGCAGAAATCGAATGCGTTTCGGTGATCTGGCCGTTCTCGTCCTGCAACAGATAGGTGCGGTTGCCGTGCAGCACGCCGGGAGAGCCGCGCTGCAGGCTCGCGGCGTGCTTCATCGTCGTCAGCCCCTCGCCTGCCGCCTCGACGCCGACCAGCTTGACGCTCTCATCGGGAATG
>JBAIYN010000227.1:0-8030 GCA_037915775.1 Burkholderiales bacterium
GAAGAGTGATCTTCGGTCCGCTTCGGATATGACCCACGGGAGCGCCTGATGTCGACAGTTATCTGGACGGTGTTCGCCGTCGCCGCCATGCTGATGACCTTTGCGGCGTGTGTCGTCGCGGTCGTCGCCGGGATTCGAGTCCTGGAAAACCTGCGGGCGAAGCGACCGAGAAAAGAAGGGGCATAAGGCAGCAGCGGCAGCGCCATTCAGCCCGAGGCGCGGTGTGCGTGCCAGCGAGGTCGACATGCAAGTTCCAGCTCTGCACGTTCTGGGAAGAATGATCCGTATCCTGGCCCTGATCGCGGGCTCGCTCGTCATTGCGCGCCCTGCATTGGCGCTGGACGTTCTCGCCGCGCAGCGCCTGGCGCGGCAGAGCGGCTGCCTCGAGTGTCATTCGATCTACCAGAAGAAGGTCGGACCGGCATGGAAGGACGTCGCAACCAAGTATCACGGCGCGCCGGATGCCGAGAAGAAGCTCTTCCAGCACGTGACGACGGGTCGCAAGGCCAAGTTCGACGACGGCCACGAAGAAGACCATCCGATCGTGAAGACCAGCGATCCGAAGCGCATCACGAACCTGGTCGACTGGATCCTGGCGCTGCCGATTGCGGCGCCGGTCGACGTTCCGGCGGCCGAGACCCTCGCGCGCCAGAGCGCGTGCATGAAATGCCACGACGTCAACCGGAAGAAGATCGGTCCCGCCTGGAAGGACGTGGCAGCCAAGTATCTCGGCGAAGTCGGCGCCGAGGACAAGCTGTACAAGCACGTGACGACGGGCCGGATGGCGAAGTTCTCCGACGGTCACGAGGAGCATCACCCGATCGTCAAGACCAGCGATCCGGATCGGATCAACAATCTGGTGAACTGGATCCTTTCTCTGAAGTGACCTGAGCCCCGGTCGGTGGCGCGCATTTCGCCCCGACCGCGTTGCCTAAGGCCGCCTGCGCATCCAGGGTCGGCCATTTGACCTGGATCGGGGCGGCGCGCAGCCGGCACGATCGGTCGCGACAACCGTTAGCCTGCATCAAGGCCCATCGCTTGCTGGCGGGCGTCCGCTCGCTTACCCTTCGCCCGCCCGCACGTCCGCCGACGCGCGCTTTGCCTCATGTTGCGAACCATCGACCTCGAATGCACGCGCGGCGAACGCCTGCTGTTCGCTCACCTCGACTTCACGGCCGAGCCCGGCACTTGCTTGCACATCGCCGGCGAGAACGGCTCCGGCAAGACGAGCCTGCTGCGCATCCTGTGCGGGCTGCTGCCGCCGACCGCAGGCGAGGTGCAGTGGGACGGCGAAAGCATCCGCAAGCTGCGCGAGGAGTACTGGCAGCAGCTGGCGTACGTCGGCCATCTGAATGGCGTGAAGGACGACCTGACCGCGTTGGAGAACGTGCGCTACGGCGCCGCGGTCACCGGGCGCGCGGCGCCGGCGGAGCGCGCGCGTGCGGCGCTCGCCGAGCTCGCGCTGGCTGCATTCGAGGGTTCGCAGGCACGCTTCCTGTCGCAGGGGCAGAAGCGCCGCGTGGCGCTGGCGCGCCTGTTCCTGGCCGAGGCGGCGAAGCTGTGGATCCTCGATGAACCTTTCACTGCGCTCGACGTGCGCGGCGTCGGCGTGCTGGTCGACCTGATCGAGCGGCACACGTCGCGCGGCGGCATCGTGGTGCTGACCACGCATCAGGACGTGCCGCTGGCCGGCCGCGTGGTGCGGCTGGACCTGCGTGCGACGGAGGCGACGTGACTTCCACCTTCATGGCGGTCGTCCGGCGCGACCTGCTGCTGGCGGTGCGGCAGCGTGCGGATGTCGCCAACACGCTGCTCTTCTTCGTCGTGGTCGTCACCATGGTGCCGCTCGGTGTCGGGCCGGAGCTGAACACGTTGCGCACGATCGCGCCGGGGGTCGTATGGGTGGCGGCGCTGCTGGCGGCGATCCTGTCGCTGAACCGGCTGTTCGCGAACGACTACGCGGACGGCTCGCTGGAGCAGATGCTGCTGACCGGAGAACCGCTGC
Source organism: Burkholderiales bacterium (assembly GCA_037915775.1). GTDB lineage: Bacteria > Pseudomonadota > Gammaproteobacteria > Burkholderiales > Burkholderiaceae_F > JAKOQB01. Next base: position 2,006 of record JBAIYN010000227.1, read on the forward strand.
CGATCATCGTGCTTGCCAAGGCATTTGCGCACTGGCTCGTCACCGGCCTGCCGATCACGCTGATGGCCGCGGTATTGGGCATCATGTTCGACCTCGGCGTGGAACCGACCGCGATCCTGATGGTCTCTCTGCTGCTCGGTACGCCGGCGCTGTCGCTGATCGGCGCCGTCGGCGCGGGTCTGACGCTGGGGCTGCGCGGCGGCGGCGTTCTGATATCCCTACTGATATTGCCGCTTTACGTCCCGGTGCTGATTTTCGGGGCGGGCGCGGTCGAGGCGGTCGCCGGCGGGCTGTCGCCGCAGGGTCATCTGCTTCTCCTCGGCGCACTGTCGCTGGGCGCCGGCGTATTGGCGCCATGGGCGATCGCCGCGGCGCTGCGAATTTCTATGGAATGATCGCGATCAAGAGTGCAGTAACCCGGCCCGTTACAGTGCGCGCTGTGGATGGTGCCGGAGCGGCCGATCCCCTGGCGGACCCCCTCGGATGACAGCATGAATACCGCGACCGCGGCCTCTGATTTCAACATCTTTCGCTATTCGGCACCCAACCTGTTCTATCCGTTGGCGGGCCGGATGATTCCCTGGGCGGCGGCTATCGCGCTTGTACTAGCGGCGATCGGCCTGTACCTGGGCTTCTTCGTCGCCCCGACCGACGCGACGCAGGGCGAGAGCTACCGGATCATCTTCATCCATGTGCCGTCGGCGTGGATGGCGATGTTCCTGTACATCGTGATGGCGTTCTGGGCGGGCGTGGGGCTGGTGTTCAATACGCGCCTGTCGTCGATGATGGCTTCGGCGATCGCACCGAGCGGCGCGCTGATGGCATTCATCGCGCTGTGGACCGGCGCGCTGTGGGGCCGCCCGACCTGGGGCGCCTACTGGGTCTGGGACGCACGGCTGACGTCGACGCTGATCCTGCTGTTCCTGTACCTGGGCTTCATCGCGCTGCAGGCGGCGATCGACGACCCGCGCCGGGCCGACAAGGCGGCCGCGGTGCTGGCGCTGGTGGGCGCGGTCAACGTGCCGATCATCTATTTCTCGGTCAAGTGGTGGAACACGCTCCACCAGGGCGCGTCGGTTAAGCTCACCGGTTCGTCGATGGCGGCCACGATGCTGGCGGCCATGCTGGTGATGGTGTTCGCGTTCTGGTCGTACTGCATCGCCGCCGTGCTGTATCGCGTGCGGACGATCATGCTGGAGCGGGAGCGCCGCAGCGCGTGGGTGAAGGATGCAATTGCCAGTCGCGCATGACGCGGCGTGGACGTAGGAGTGAAGTGAAATGAACTGGGGCAGTCTGGGCGATTTCCTGAACATGGGCGGCTATGCGTCCTATGTGTGGGGCTCTTATGGGATGTGCGTGGCGCTGATCGTCGCCGAACTGTGGTCGGCGCGCGCGCGCCGGCAGCGCGCAGTGGCAGAAGCGCAGCGCGCGAGCGCGCGGGAGAGCGCATGAAGCCGCGGCAGAAGCGCCTGGCGCTGATCCTGGGCGGAGTGGCGGTGCTCGGCATCGCCGCGTATCTGATCCTGTCGGCGTTCCAGCAGAACCTGGTGTTCTTCTTCTCGCCGTCAGACGTGGTGGCGCAGAAGGCGCCTTCGGGGCGCGCGTTCCGCATCGGCGGGCTGGTTGAACCGGGCAGCGTGAAGCGCGACGGCGTGACGGTGAGCTTCAAGGTCACCGACACCGCGAACACGATTCCGGTCGTTTACCAGGGCATCCTTCCCGACCTGTTCAAGGAGGGCAAGGGCGTGGTCGCGCAGGGCAAGATCGGCCCGGACGGCATGTTCCATGCGTCCGAAGTACTCGCCAAGCACGATGAAAATTACATGCCGCCCGATGCCGCGCACGCCATCGAGCAGGCGCAGAAGGCGCAGAAGACGCTGCAGGTGAAGCAGTGAAGAAAAGTCACATCATTCCCGCACGAGCGGGAGTCCGGCGCCGCGGCCGCTGACTGGATGCCCGCGTGCGCGGGCATGACACGAACTCATCGCGCGTCACGTACGAGAGAAATCACATGATCCCCGAACTCGGACATTTTTCGCTGATCCTCGCGCTGCTGCTGGCGCTGATCCAGGGCACGCTGCCGCTCGTCGGTGCGCACAAGGGCGTGCGCGAGTGGATGGCGCTGGCGCGGCCGGTGGCGCGCGGCCAGTTCGTGTTCGTCGTGTTCGCGTGGCTGTGCCTGGTCTATTCGTTCGTCAACAGCGACTTCTCGGTGCTCAACGTCGCCACCAACTCGAACTCGCTGCTGCCGCTGCACTACAAGATCGCCGCGTCCTGGGGCTCGCACGAGGGCTCGATGCTGCTGTGGGTGCTGATGCTGGCGTGCTGGGGCGTGGCGGTCAGCCTCTTCAGCCGTCATCTCGCGGACGAGATGGTGGCGCGCGTGCTCGGCGTGATGGGCCTGATCGCGGCCGGGTTCATCCTGTTCATCCTGGCCACGTCCGATCCGTTCGAGCGGCTGTTTCCCGCGGCGGCCGAAGGCCGCGACCTGAACCCGCTGCTGCAGGACCCGGGCATGGTTCTGCATCCGCCGATGCTGTACATGGGCTACGTCGGCTTCTCGGTCGCGTTTTCGTTCGCGATCGCCGCGCTGCTCGGCGGCAAGCTCGACGCGGCCTGGGCGCGCTGGTCGCGGCCATGGACGACCTTCGCCTGGTGCTTCCTTACCGTCGGCATCGGGCTGGGTTCGTGGTGGGCGTACTACGAGCTCGGCTGGGGCGGCTGGTGGTTCTGGGATCCGGTCGAGAACGCTTCGTTCATGCCGTGGCTGGTCGGCACCGCGCTGCTGCACTCGCTGGCGGTGACCGAGAAGCGCGGCACGTTCAAGGCCTGGACCGTGCTGTTGGCGATCTTCGCGTTCTCGCTTTCGCTGCTCGGCACCTTCCTGGTCCGTTCGGGCGTGCTGACCTCGGTGCATGCATTCGCCACCGACCCGCGGCGCGGCGTGTTCATCCTCGCGTTCCTCGTGATCGTGATCGGCGCATCGCTGGCGCTGTACGCGTGGCGCGCGCCGCGCGTGGGCATCGGCGGCCGCTTCGAGGCGGTGTCGCGCGAATCGATGCTTCTCGCCAACAACGTGCTGCTGACTGTCGCTGCCGCGTCGGTGCTGCTGGGCACGTTGTATCCGCTGTTCCTCGACGCGCTGAACCTCGGCAAGATCTCGGTCGGTCCGCCGTACTTCGACTCGGTGTTCGTGCCGATCATGGCGCCGCTGGTCTTCCTGATGGGGATCGGGCCGCTCGCGCGCTGGCGGCAGGCGCCGCTGCCCGACCTGTGGGTGCAGCTGCGCTGGGCGCTCATGATCTCGCTCGTGCTCGGCATCGCGCTGCCGTTCGTGGGCGGCAACTGGTCGCCGATGAAGGCGTTCGGCTACTGGCTCGCCGCGTGGGTCGTGGTCGCGTCGATCGAGCAGATCCGCCATCAGATCCGCCACGCGCAGGGCGGGTTGTGGGCGAAACTGGCGAGCCAGCCGCGCGCGTGGTGGGGCATGACCCTGGCCCATCTGGGCATCGCCGTCTTCATCATTGGCGTCACGACGGTCAAGGGATACGAGATCGAGCGCGACGTGAAGATGAACGTCGGCGACACGGTCAGCGTGCGCAACTACACGTTCCGCTTCGATGGCGTCACCGACCGCCAGGGACCCAACTACCGCGCCGCGCGCGGTGCCGTGACGGTCACCCGGAACGGCAAGGTCGACATGGTCCTGCATCCGGAGAAGCGCGTCTACACCGCGCAGCAGGGCATGCCGATGACCGAGGCGGCGATCGATACCGGAATCACCGGCGATGTCTACGTGTCGCTCGGCGAGCAGGTGGACGACAAGGGCGCGTGGACCGTGCGCGTGTACTACAAGCCGTTCGTGACCTGGATCTGGGGCGGCTGCATCCTGATGGCATGCGGCGGCCTACTCGCGGTGTTCGATCGCCGCTACCGCTCGCTGGCACGCCGCGAAGCGCTCGCGGGCGGCCTGAAACCCGCGGCGGCATGAGATTGCGATGAAGAAGGCGGCGCTCTACCTGGTTCCGCTCGCGGCGTTCGTCGTGCTGGCGGTGTTCCTGCTGCGCGGGCTGTGGCTGAATCCGCGCGAGGTGCCGTCGCCGCTGATCGGAAAGCCGGCGCCGGTCTTCGAGCGGCCCAGGCTCGCGACGCCGGATCAGGTCTTCGCCAGCAAGGAGATGCTGGGGCAGGTCTGGATCTTCAACGTGTGGGCGTCGTGGTGCGTGCCGTGCCGCCAGGAACACCCGCTGTGGAACGAGCTGGCGGCGCAGAAGATCGTTCCGATCGTCGGCATGAACTACAAGGACTCGCCGCAAACCGCCACGAAATGGCTCGCCGATCTGGGCAATCCGTACACGACGATCGTCGTCGATCAGGACGGCCGGCTCGGCATCGACTTCGGTGTGTACGGAGTGCCGGAAACCTTCATCATCGACAAGCAGGGAGTGATTCGCTACAAGAACATCGGCCCGGTGACTCCTGAATCGCTCGAAAAGAAGATCCTGCCGCTGGTGCGCGAACTGCAGAAATCATGAAACCCATAATTTTCATCCTGATGCTTCTCGTGGCCGGCGTGCTGCACGCACAGGGGACGGCGGTGCCCACGGAAGACGACCCGGTCGCATCGAAGCGGGCGGTCCAGCTGGGAGAGAAACTGCGCTGCCTGGTCTGCCAGAACCAGTCGATCGAGGATTCGCACGCAGAGCTCGCGAGCGACCTGCGGCGCCAGATCCGCGAGCAGATTGCAGCAGGCAAGACGGACCCGGAGATCATCAAGTTCATGACCGACCGCTACGGCGACTTCGTGCTGTATGACCCGCCATTCAAGGCGACTACGCTGCTGCTGTGGGCCGGGCCGGGGCTGCTGCTGCTGGCCGGCGCGGTGGTCGCGGCGCGCGCGTTCCGCGCTCGTCGCCGCGCGGCGGCGGCGCCGTTGTCGGACGCCGAGCGCGCCCGCGCCGAGGCACTGCTGGCGGGCAAGGAGAGCGGACAGTGACGCAGTTCATCGTCATCGCGACGATCATGGTGCTGGTCGGCCTCGCGTGGGCCGTGCTGCCGCTGCTGCGGCGTCGGCCGGCCGCCGGCGTCGATCGCGCATCGACCAATTTGCAGATCCTGAAGGATCAGCTGGCCGACCTCGAATCCGAACGCCAGCGCGGCGCGGTGTCGGATGCGCTATACGCGGAAACCAAGGCGGAGCTCGAGCGCCGCGTGCTCGAGGAAGTGCAGGCATCGCCGCCGAGCGCATCGGTGCCCGCGGGCTGGTACGGGCGAATCGCGGCCGCGGCGATCGCGGTCACGGTGCCGATTGCAGCCGCGCTGATCTATGCACAGCGGGGCGATCCGGCCGCGTTCGACCCGCTGGCGCAGAAGAGCGTCGAGGATGCCCATCAGATGAGCCCGGCGCAGCTCGAAAAGATGATCGAGCAACTGGCCGATCGCCTGAAGAAGGAGCCCGACAACGCCGAGGGATGGTCGATGCTGGCGCGCTCGTACTACTTCCAGAAGAGATTTCCCGAGGCGGCGCAGGCCTACAAGCGACTGGTCGAGCTGGTACCGGACGACGCGGGAGTCCTGGCCGACTACGCCGATGCGCTGGCGATGGCGCAGGGCCGCCAGATCGCCGGCGAACCGCTGGCACTGATCAAGAAAGCGCTGACGCTCGAGCCGACGCAATGGAAGGCGCTGGCGATGGCCGGCACCGAGGCCTTCGATCGCAAGGACTACAAGGGAGCGGTCGACTACTGGGAGCGGTTGCGCGCGTCGCTGCCGCCGGATGCGCCGATCACGCAGCAGATTTCCAGCTCGATCGCGGAAGCGCGGCAGCTCGGAGGACTGAAACCGAGTGCCGACGAGAAACCTGCGGTGGCGTTGGCGCCCGCGACGAAGGGCGCAGGGCCGGCGGCCGCGACGACGCAGGTGAGCGGCATGGTGTCGCTCAGCCCGAAGGTCAGCGCGAACGCCAAGCCGGATGACACCGTGTTCATCTTCGCGCATGCGGCGCAGGGGCCGAAGATGCCGCTCG
>JBAIYN010000694.1:0-2284 GCA_037915775.1 Burkholderiales bacterium
GCCACGCCAACCCAGCGAGACCGGCTGAGAAAGCAACTCATAGGCCGCGAAAGGGGCGAGGAACACGAGGCCGCCAGCGGAAATGCAGCACAGACCTTCCTTCAGATTCAGCCGGGTCGGCCAGAACTGGCCAGGAGTTGCCGCACGAGGTCAACCTGATCACAGCATTGGCTTCTTGCCGCACCAATCAAGTTCCGAGACCGCGTTCGACCAATGCGGGTAGCCGGTTCGTTGGGAGCCGCGGCGCGAAGTCGCCTGGAAGATTCCGGGGCCCCGTGTGCGGTCACCGACTCTGCCGACCACCCTTGCAGTCGGGATAGGGTGGGTGGGTCGGATCGGGGCCCCCTTCTATGCAGTCCTCCATCCGAAGTTTGGGGGCGCGCAATGCAACTCCTTTGTCCGTCGTGCCTACGATGGTCTTAGACTGGCTGGCGTGGTGAAGACGCAGTCGTCATCAAGCGCCGGCCTGTTTCGCGGACCGCAAGTCGAGTGACGGTATCCTCATCTAGTCTCACTCTACCGACGTTCAATATCAATGTCTTGCAGGCGCACCTATCTGATCGCCCGTTACGTCGAGCGGATGCTCGCCGCGGCCGGGTTGTCGAAGAACCGTTGAGGTCGAGCGTGCCCCGGCTGTTCGAACCGCTCACGCTGCGCGGCGCCACCGTGCCGAACCGCATCATGGTGTCGCCGATGTGCCAGTACTCGGCGACGGAGGGCTGCGCGGGTGCCTGGCATCAGGCGCATCTCGGTTCGCTCGCGCTGTCCGGCGCGGGCCTCGTGTGCGTCGAGGCCACCGCGGTCACGCGCGAAGGCCGGATCACGCCTGGCTGTCTCGGACTGTGGTCGGATGCCAACGAGGCGGCGCTGGCGCCGGTCGTGGCGACGATGCGCGCGGCCGGACCCGGCGTGAAGCTGGCGATCCAGCTTGCCCACGCCGGACGCAAGGGGTCGAGCCACGCGCCCTGGGACGGCGGCCAGCTGATCGCGGCCGACGCAGGCGGTTGGATACCGGTGGCGCCGTCGGCTCTCGCGCATGCGGCGCAGGAGGCGCCGCCGCGCGCGCTGGCGACCGATGAAGTTGCAGCGCTGCCGCGCGCCTTTGCCGAATCGGCGATGCGCGCCGCCCGCCTCGGCTTCGATGCAATCGAGATCCACATGGCGCACGGCTATCTGCTGCACGAGTTCCTGTCGCCGGTATCGAACCGCCGCAGCGACGAGTACGGCGGAAGCTTCGAGAATCGCGTGCGGCTGCCGCTGGCGGTGTTCGACGCAGTTCGTGCCTCGTTCCCGGTCGACCGCCCGGTCGGCGTGCGCTTGTCGGCGACCGACTGGCTCGACGGCGAGGAGTCGTGGACGCTCGAGCAGACGATCCGGCTGGCGCTGCAGTTGAAGCAACATGGCTGCGACTGGATCGACGTATCCAGCGGCGGCATCTCGCCGCGGCAGAAGATCGCGCTCGGCCCGGGCTATCAGGTGCCTTTCGCGCAGGCGGTACGAAGCGCGACCGGCATGACCACGATCGCGGTCGGGCTGATCACGGAGCCGGCGCAGGCCGAGGAGATCGTCGCCGGCGGCCGGGCCGACATGGTCGCACTGGCGCGCGCGATGCTGCTCGACCCGCGCTGGCCCTGGCGCGCGGCGATCGCGCTGGGCGGCCGCGTATCGGTGCCGCATCAGTACTGGCGCTCGCTGCCGAAGGACGCCGGCCACGCGTTCGGTCCGATCTCGTTCGGACAGCGCTGACCGGGGATCGGTTCTAGAATCGCCCTCCCAGGTTGCGCGCCCCGCGCAAGGAAACGCCATGCTTTCCGCCGTTCCCGCCCCGCCGAAGTCGTCTGCCGCGGCGATCGCCTCGACCGCCGAGATCATCGACGAGATCCGCAAGGGCAACATCGTCGTGCTGGTGGACGACGAAGACCGGGAGAACGAGGGCGACCTCGTGTTCGCGGCCGACTTCGTCAGTGCGGAGAAGATCAATTTTCTTGCCAAGCACGGGCGCGGTCTGGTCTGCATGCCGATCACGGCGGAGCACGCGGCACAGCTCAGGCTGGCGCCGATGACCCCGCACAACCGCACCGTGCACGGCACCAACTTCACGGTCGCGATCGAAGCCGCGCAGGGCGTCACGACCGGCATTTCGGCGGCCGATCGCGCACACACGATCCGCGTGGCGTCGCGCCCGACGGCGAAGCCATCCGACATCGTGCAGCCCGGCCATGTGTTCCCGCTGGTGGCGCAGCCCGGCGGCGTGCTGATGCGCGCCGGCCATACCGAAGCCTGC